>NZ_JBFAZH010001508.1:0-1577 GCF_040681735.1 Actinoplanes sp. NPDC051633
GCCGGCCAGCGCGGCGAGCAGGGTGCTCTTGCCGGCCTGCTGCCCGACGACTCCGGCGAGTCGGCCGGCAGCGCCGAGATCGACGGCCTCGAACCCCACAAGGCACGCGACCGGGTCGGCATCGTCTTCCAGGACCCGCAGACCCAGCTGGTGATGGCGCGCAGCGGCGACGACGTCGCGTTCGGGTGCGAGAACCGGGGCATCCCGCCGGCTCAGATCTGGCCACGGGTCAGCGACGCGCTGGACCGGGTCGGCTTCCCGTACCCGATCACCCGCCCGACCTCGGCGCTCTCCGGCGGCGAGGCGCAGCGGCTCGCCCTGGCCGGCGTGCTGGCCCTGCGGCCCGGGCTGCTGTTGCTCGACGAGCCGACGGCGAACCTCGACCCGGCGGGCGCCGAGCTGGTGCGCGAGGCGATCCGCCGCTCCCGCGACGACGACACCACGCTGATCATCGTCGAGCACCGGGTCGCCGAGACGCTGCCGTTGGTCGACCGGGTGGTGGTGCTGGAACCGGGCGGGGGCGTGCGGGCGGACGGCTCGCCCGAGGTCGTGTTCGCTGCGTACGGCGACCGGCTGGCCGACGAGGGCGTGTGGGTGCCCGGCTTCGGCCTCCCGGCGCTGAAGTCACCCACCCCCGCCGGCGAACGGCTGCTGGACGCCGGGAACGTCGCCGTGGCGCATCGGCTGGCACCGGTGTCACTGTCGGTCGACGCGGGCGAGGTGCTCGCGGTGACCGGTCCGAACGGGACCGGCAAGTCGACGCTCGCGCTCACCCTGGGCGGTCTGCTGCCGCCGACGAGCGGGCGGATCACCGCCTTCGGGCAGCCGGATCCGCCGCACCGCTGGCGGGCCGCGCCGCTCACCACCCGGATCGGCTCGGTCTTCCAGAATCCCGAGCACCAGTTCGTCACGAGTACGGTGGCCGACGAGCTGGCCCTGGGGCTGCGACGGCTCAACCGGTCACCCGAGGAGACCGCCGCGACCGTTGATCGGCTGCTCGACCGGCTGCGGCTGACGAAGCTGGCCGCCGCCAACCCGTACACGCTCTCGGGCGGCGAAGCCCGCCGGCTGAGCGTGGCCACCGCGCTCGCCACCGCGCCACGGCTGCTCGTGCTCGACGAGCCGACCTTCGGCCAGGACCGCCGCACCTGGATCGAGCTGGTCAGGTTGCTCGCGGCGCTCCGCGACGAGGGGCACGCGGTGGTGGCCGTGACCCACGACGACGACTTCGTGCGGACGCTCGCCGACCGGACCCTGCCGCTGGGCTCAACCCGGCTGCAGGACCCTCTCCCCCGGCGGTCCCGGTGACGTTCACCCTGCAGCCGGTGGCGGACCCGGCGGCGCCGCTGGCCCGGCGCAACCCGGTCGCGAAGCTCGCCGCGGCCCTGCTCTTCTCGCTGCCGATGATCGCGACGCTCGATCCGCTCACCCCGGCGCTGGCGCTCGCGGTGGAGCTGGCCCTGCTGCCGTTGTTCGGTGTCCGGTTCTCCGTGCTCGCCCGGCGGTCGTTGCCGCTGCTCGTGGCCGCGCTGGGCGTCCTGGTGACGATGGTGCTGTTCGCGGCCGACCGCGGCGGG
>NZ_JBFAZH010001509.1:0-1571 GCF_040681735.1 Actinoplanes sp. NPDC051633
GGTCGTCCGGCACGGCAACCTCCCATGCGCACGACACGCTCCTGCCGTGGCGCACGGCCCGCGCCGCCGCCAGCCGGACGTCGTCGGTGATGTGGTTCAGAGTCCCCAGCTGGTCGTCGTCGCCCCACCGTCCCCAGTTCGACAGCGTGCCGAAATACCCGAGCACGTCGTCCTGTGTGGGCATCGGTCGCCCTGCCGTCATCCCAGCATCGACTCCTCAGATCACGCGGTCCGAGGTCAAGATACACAGTCTCAGCGGGTCCGGCGGTTCGTCGTGCGGGCCCGCGCGGTCCCACTCGCCGAGGTCACCCAGGCGTGGAATGCCGACACCGACGACCGCATCGTCCTAGTGCCGTAGCCACGCCGGCAAAAGGGCTAGCCGTCGTCGCGGCCGGTCAGCCGGACGAAGGCGTCGTCCAGAGTGGCCTGCTCGACCCGCAGCTCCTCGGCGATGATGCCCGCGGCCGCCAGGTGGCTGGTGATCGAGTGCAGCACGTTGCCGGTGCCGACCACCTCGATCGTCCGGCCGTGCCGGTGCACCGTGCGCACGTCGGGCAGCGCGGCCAGCTTGCGGTCGTCCAGGTCGGCCGAGGGGCGGAAGCGGATCCGCTGCTCGGTGGAGACCTGGGAGACCAGCCCGGCCGGGGTGTCCAGCGCGACCACCCGGCCCGAGTCGATCACCGCGATCCGGTCGCACAGCCGCTCGGCCTCCTCCATGAAGTGGGTGACCAGCAGGACGGTCACGCCGCGGTCGCGGATCGACTCGATCAGGCTCCACGTGTCGCGCCGGGCCTGCGGGTCGAGGCCGGTGGTCAGCTCGTCCAGGATCGCGATCTCCGGGTTGCCGATCAGCGCCAGCGCGATGGACAGCCGCTGCTTCTGACCGCCGGAGAGCTTGCCGTACCGGGTGTCGAGCTTGTCGGAGAGGCCGAGGTCGCGGGCCAGTTCCCGCCAGTCGGCCGGGTCGGGGTAGAAGGTCGCGTAGAGGTCGAGCGCCTCGCGTACCCGCATCTTCTCCGGCAGCTCGCTCTCCTGGAGCTGCACGCCCACCCTGCGCCGCAGCTCGGGGTTGTCCGGTGACAAGCCGAGGATCTCGATCTCGCCGTGGTCGAGCTTGCGCAGGCCGGCGATGGTCTCGACGGTGGTGGACTTGCCGGCGCCGTTCGGCCCGAGGATGCCGAAGATCTCGCCGCTCTCGACGGTGAACGACACGTCGTCGACGGCGACGGTGCTCCCGTAGACCTTGCGCAGGTGGTCGACCTTGATGATTTCCATGCGTCCAGAGTCCCGGGATCACGCCGGCGAATCATCGATCAGCCGGCGACTCCGCCCATCAACCGGTTGGTGGATGCGGCCTACGCCTAACCCCTTGCTGCCTCATCCCTTGGTGCCCTGGGTCTTCACCCCCTCGATGAAGTACCGCTGGCACAGGAAGAAGGCGATGATCATGGGTACGGTCGTGAGCACCGCGCCGGCCAGCACGACCTCCCACTGCGACTCGCCGGCCTGCCCGAACTGGTCGAGGATCGACTTCATCCCGCGCGGCATCGTGAACAACGCCGGGTCGCGCA
>NZ_JBFAZH010001510.1:0-1571 GCF_040681735.1 Actinoplanes sp. NPDC051633
GGCCCGCCGTCCGGGCCGAGGCGATGCCGCTCGCGGCCGGCGCTGGGCTGAACGTCCTCCAGGTGGGCGTCGCCCTGGCCCGGCCGTGGCCGCTGGCGTACGCGGTGGACCAGGTGATCGGCGCCGACCACCCCCGGCCCGCGCTGCTGATCGTCGCGGCGGTCGGCACGGTGGCCCTCAGCGCCGTCGGCGGACTGCTCGACATGGCCGGGGTGATGAGCGTGGAACGCGCCGCCGAGCGCATCGGTCACCGACTGCGGGCGCAGGTCTTCCACCACACCGTGACGCGATCGCTGCGCTGGCACGACCGGCTTCGCAGCGGCGAGGTGCTGTCCCGGCTGACCTCCGACGTGAGCCGGCTGCTGGACGCGGTCATCGCGCTGGCCGAGACCCTGGTTCCCGACCTGGTCATGCTGGTCACCGTCCTGGTGGTGCTGCTCGTCTTCGACCCGGCGCTGGCGCTGGTCGGGCTGGCGGTGCTGCCGGTGCTCGCGGTGCTGGCGATCCGGCAGCGCCGGAAGGTGCGGGCCCAGCAGTACGCGGCCCGCGCCGAGTCCGGCAAGCTGTCGGCGGTCACCTCCGACCTGCTGCGCAACGTCCGGGCGGTGCAGGCCTTCGGCCGGGCCGACCGGGCCGGCCGCGTCTTCGGCGCCCGCAACGACGCTCTGCTGGACGCGCAGCTCAAATCGGTGGACACGGCGGCGCGGTGGACACCACTGGCCGACGTGGTGCTGGCCGTCGGCGCCGGCCTGGTGCTGCTGGTCGGCGGGCGCGAGGTGCTGGCCGGGCGGCTCAGCACCGGCGAGCTGCTGGTGGTGGTCGCGTACCTGAGGGATCTGTACTCGCCGGTGCGGGCGCTGACCCGGCTGTCGACGACCCTCGCGAAGGCCGGCGCCAGCGCGGCCCGGGTCGCGGAGGTGCTGGACAACGACGAGACGGTGCTCGACCGACCCGGCGCGGGCCCGGCGCCGCGGCTGCGCCGGGAGGTGCGGTTCGAGCACGTGAGCTTCGGCTACGACGCGGACCGGCCGGTGCTGCGCGACTTCGGCCTGACCGTGCGGGCCGGCGAGACGGTGGCCCTGATCGGCCCCAGCGGCGCCGGCAAGAGCACGACGCTGCACCTGCTGCTGCGTCTCTACGATGTGGACGCCGGGCGGGTGCTGATCGACGGCGTGGACGTCCGCGACGTTCGGCAGCACAGCCTGCGGGAGCGGATCGCGTTCGTACCCCAGGATCCCTGGCTTCTGGACGGCACCCTCGCCGAGAACATCGCCTTCGGCGCACCCCGGGCGACCCGCGCCGAGGTGCTCGCCGCCGGCCGGGCCGCGCTGGTCGACGAGTTCGCCCTCGACCTGCCGGCCGGATACGACACGCCGCTGGGCGAGGGCGGTGTCCGGCTATCCGGCGGGCAGCGGCGACGGGTCGCGCTGGCCCGGGCCGCCGTCTCCCCCGCGCCGCTGGTGCTGCTCGACGAACCCACCGCGTCGCTGGACCCCGCGTCCGCCGCGGAGATCATGCGGGCGATCGTCGCCGCCACCGCGCGGCGGACCGTCCTGCTGGTCACCCATGAC
>NZ_JBFAZH010001511.1:0-1570 GCF_040681735.1 Actinoplanes sp. NPDC051633
AGGCCTACAGACAGCAGATCTTTGATCGTGCCAAGAAGCATGTCGAGTACGGCTAAGCTCGCAGCGAGATCGTGCGGGCCGAAGCTCAGCGGATCGTCGCGGAATTCCTCGCGGCTGCCACCAGTGGCCGGACCGAAGAGCTGGTACGCCTGCTCACCAAGGACGCCAGCGCCATCGGCGACGGCGGAGGGAAGGTTCCGGCGCGCACCAAGGCGTTCGAGGGGGCCGCCGCGGTCGCGAAGTTCGTGCGGGGCCTGGTCAAGCCCGCCGAGGTCAAGCGCGCCATCGTCGGCGGGTCGCCCGAGATATACGCCTGGGCCGCCAATGGCGAACCCGCCGTGGTGGCCGTCGTGGCGGGCCGGGTCGTCGCCATCATGTGCCTGGAGGTCACCACCGAGGGCATCGCTTCCTGCCGTACCCAGGCAAACCCCGACAAGCTCGAACGCGCGACCGAGCAATGGGCGGCGGCCGAGCATGGGGAGCCCGTGCTCATCATGACCTGAATCACCGTTGGCTCCTGTCAGGAGTCGGCAGGCCATCCGGTTCAAGTGGCGAATCCGAACCGGAGAGCAAGGGAGCCGACGATGAGAGTACTGGTGGCAGGCGCGACCGGAGCGCTGGGAAAGGAGTTGTTGCCGCGTCTGGTCGATGCGGGACACGAGGTGTACGCCATGATCCGCAGCGAATCCAGCAAGGCCAGGGCAGCACAGTTGGGCGCGGTACCGGTCATCGCCGATGCGCTGGATCGCGCCCAGGTCGAGGCGGCCGTACGCGAGGCGGCCCCGGAGGTGATCGTCGACCAGCTGACCGCCATCGGGGCCATCGACACCCGTCATTTCGAACGCAGCTTCGCCGCCACCAACCGGCTGCGGATCGAGGGCACCGACAACCTGCTCGCGGCCGCACGCGGCGCAGGGGTATGTCGGTTCGTCGCCCAGAGCAACGGCGCGTTCACCTACACGCGGACCGGCGGGCCGGTCAAGAACGAACAAGATCCCCTGGATCGCTCACCGATCGTCCAGATGGCTCCGATGATCTCCGCGATCGAGCACTTGGAGAAGGCCGTGCTGGGCGCCGCGTGGACCGAAGGGATCGTGCTGCGCTACGGCGCGTTCTACGGACCCGGCACCTCCATGGCGCCGGGCTCCGCGCAGCTCGAGATGATCCGCAAACGCAAGTTCCCGATCGTCGGTGACGGCGGCGGGGTGTGGTCGTTCGTCCACATCGCCGACGCCGCCGAGGCCACGGTCGTAGCGGTGGAGAACGGTGGCCGCGGCGTCTATAACATCGTCGATGACGACCCCGCCCCGGTCGCCGAATGGCTGCCGGAACTGGCGGCGAAGCTGGGCGCCAAGAAACCGATGCGCGTGCCGCGGTTCATCGGACGGCTGGCCGCCGGACAGGCCGGCGTCGTGCTCATGACCGAACTGCGCGGCGCATCCAACGCCAAGGCCAAGCGCGAGCTGGGCTGGCACCCGACACACCCCACCTGGCGCCAAAGCCTCCAGGTTGTGCAGTGATTGGCTGAGCGTCGCTCGGTCGAAGGGCAGCCATCCGGCCGGATGGCTGC
>NZ_JBFAZH010001512.1:0-1570 GCF_040681735.1 Actinoplanes sp. NPDC051633
GGTGGGCCGACACGGCCCACCCGCTTATTTGTGTCCTCCGCCACGAAAGTCAGCTTCTTACAAAGCTCGGTTCAGTTCTTGCGGGCAAGAGTTGGACTCTGTACCGTCATCGCCACGAAACATGAAGCTCACCGCATACAAAGCAAGCGAACATAAGCGAGCTAGGAAGGTGTCCCATGCTCAGAACCAGGCTTCGCACCGCCATCGGGGCGTTGCTGGTCGCCGGGCTCGGTCTGTCCGTCGCCGCGTGCGGCAGCGACAGCGGCGACGCCCCGAAGGCCGCCGACGGTCCGGTGACGCTGGTCATCAACGGGCTTCCGCCCGCGACCGAGAAGGCGAACCACGACCGGTTCATGGCCAACGTCGCCGCGTTCGAGGCGGCCAACAAGAACATCAAGCTGGACGTCCGCGAGGGCAAGATGGACCCGCAGACGTTCCCGGCGAAGCTCGCCGGTGGCCAGCTCGAGGACGTCTTCTACGTCTACTTCACCGACCCGGCCAGCCTGATCGCCAAGCGGCAGGTGTCCGACGTCAGCAAGTACCTCAAGGACTATCCGATCACCTCGCAGATCAAGCCCGAGGTGCTGAAGGTCTTCCAGGACGACAAGGGCGGCACGTACGGGTTGCCGTACAAGAACTACTCGATGGGTCTGCTCTACAACCGTGACCTGTTCAAGAAGGCCGGGCTGGACCCGAACACCCCGCCGGCCACCTGGGCCGAGGTCCGGACCGCGGCGCAGAAGATCGCGGCGCTGGGCAACGGCACGGTCGGCTACGGCGACTACAGCAAGAGCAACACCGGCGGCTGGCACTTCACCGCGGAGCTCTACTCGATCGGTGGCGACATGGCCACCAACGAGGGCGGCACGTGGAAGGCCGCGTTCAACAACGAGAAGGGCAAGCAGGTCCTCCAGCAGCTCAAGGACATGCGCTGGACGGACAACTCGATGGGCCAGAAGCAGCTGCTGGAGTGGGCCGACCTGCTCAACCAGATGGGTGGCGGCAAGCTCGGCATGTACGTCGCCACGGCGGACAACGTGCCGACCATCGTCAATCAGTACAAGGGCAAGTACGAGACGTACGGTCTGGGCCCGATCCCGGACGGCCAGGGCACCCTGGGCGGCGGCGAGGGCTACATGTTCAAGGCCGGCCTGAGCCCCGAGAAGATCCAGGCCGGGCTCAAGTGGCTGACCTTCTGGTTCACCTCCGCGGACAAGATCGCCGAGGAGAACAAGTGGGCCAGTGAGACCAAGCAGCCCGTCGGTCTGCCGGAGCCGGCCATCTTCACCGGTGAGGCGGCCGCCAAGCAGGCCGCGTCCGACAAGCAGTACGCGAACGTCCCGCAGGAGAACTACGCGCCGTTCGTGGCGAGCATGGGCAAGATCCCGGTGAAGCTGGAGCCGCCGAACGCGCAGCAGATCTACGCCGTGCTCGACGTCGCGATGCAGAAGGTGCTGACCGACAAGAACGCGAACGTCGACAAGTTGCTCGCCGACGCGGAGACCCAGGTCAACCAGATCCTGTCGAGCGTCAAGTAGGACAGCGCGGGGCCGCCGGTGGCACCACCACC
>NZ_JBFAZH010001513.1:0-1570 GCF_040681735.1 Actinoplanes sp. NPDC051633
CTACCACTGTGAGCCGGAATCGCTGGCCGGCCGCACCGATCTTCCCGGCGTCGTGGTGCTGCGGAGCCTGACCAAGACGTGGGGTCTGGCCGGCCTGCGGGTCGGCTACGTGCTCGCCGATCCGGCGGTGATCGAGCGGCTGCGCCGGCACGCGCCGCTCTGGCCCGTCTCCACGCCGGCGCTGGCGGCGGCCACCGCGATCGCGTCCGAGCGGGCCGTCGCCGAGGAGCGCGAGATCGCCCGGCAGGTCGCCGCGGACCGGGCGCACCTCGTCGAGCGGCTGGAAAGAGTGCCGGGCGTCACGATTGCCGGGACGCCGCGGGCGTCGTTCCTGGCGATCAAGCTTGCGGGCGCCGACAAGATAAGGCTTGAGCTGCGCGAACGCGGCTGGGCGGTGCGTCGCGGCGACACCTTTCCCGGGCTGGGCCCCGATTGGCTGCGCATCGCGGTGCGAGACACTGCGACGACGGACGCATTCGTCGGGGTCCTGACCGACGTGATCGAGGAGCTGCGGTGACGCTGGAGAGCACGATCGCCGGGATCCGGCCCGCCGACGAGGCCGCGATGGCGGCGGCGCGGGCGTACCAGGCCCGGCTGACCAAGCCGGCCGGGTCGCTGGGCACGCTGGAGGATCTTTCGGTACGCCTGTCCGGGCTGGCCGGCGCCTGCCCGCCCCCGATGCCGGAGCCGGCGACGGTGGCCGTCTTCGCGGGCGACCACGGTGTGCACGCCCGCGACGTCAGCCCGTGGCCGCAGGAGGTCACCGCCCAGATGGTGCTGAACTTCGTGGCGGGCGGCGCGGTGGTCAACGCCTTCGCCCGGCAGAACGGCGCCGACGTGCTGGTCGTCGACGTGGGCGTGGCGATCCCGCTGCACGGCGGGCCGAACCTGCTGGACGCCAACATCCGCCGCGGCACCCGCGACTTCACCGCCGAGCCGGCGATGACCCGCGCGGAGGCGACCGCGGCCGTCGAGGTCGGCGTCTCGGTCGCGCACGCGCTGGTCGACGGCGGCGCGAAATGCCTGCTCACCGGCGACATGGGGATCGCGAACACAACGCCGGCGGCGGCGTTGATCGCGGCCTTCACCGGCCGTTCGCCGGCGGCCGTCACCGGTCGCGGCACCGGCATCGACGACGACACCCACGCCCGCAAGATCGATGTCATCCGGGACGGGCTGGCGCGGCACCGGCCGGATGCGGCGGATCCGCTGGGCGTGCTGGCCGCCGTCGGCGGGCTCGAGCATGCGGCACTGTGCGGCTTCATCCTGGGCGCCGCGGAACGACGCGTGCCGGTGGTCGTGGACGGCGTGATCGCGGCGTCGGCGGCACTGGCCGGGGCGGCTCTGGCGCCCGATGCGATCGCCGCGATGGTCGCCGGGCACCTCTCCACCGAGCCCGGTGCCGCCGCCGCGCTGGAGCACCTCGGCCTCACCCCGCTGCTGAACCTGGGCATGCGGCTGGGCGAGGGGACCGGCGCGCTGCTGGCGCTGCCGATCGTGGCGAGCGCCGTGCGGGTGCTGCACGAGGTGGCGACCTTCGACGCGGCGGGGGTCTCCGAAAAGCCATCCG
>NZ_JBFAZH010001514.1:0-1568 GCF_040681735.1 Actinoplanes sp. NPDC051633
CCGGCCCTCGCCGCCCGGCAGCGTGGTCACCACGGGCAACGGCACCGGCGCGGCGGCGGCCGGCGGCGCCAGGCCGAGCGTCACCGCCGCGACGGCCGCGATGGCTGCCGCCAACCGCGCCGCAGGGCCCGCCGCGGCCCGCTCAGACCAGTTCCGCGAACGCGATGACATTGTCGCGGTAGCTCCTTCGCGAGTGGTCGAAACTGCCGCCGCAGGTCACCAGGCGCAGCGTGGGGTCGAGCGACGGCGCGTACACCACGTCGGTGGGGAAGCGGGTCTTGGGCACCTTCTCGACGTGGGTGATCCGGAACTGCGCCGACGTGCCGTCCGCCCGGTCGATCCGCACCAGCGCACCCCTCTCGACATCGACCAGGTCGAAGAAGATGCCCGGCGCGTCCTTCGAGTCGACGTGCCCGAGGATCACCGCCGGCCCGTCCTGCCCGGGCCGGGGTCCCTGGTCGTACCAGCCGGCCACGTCGACCGCCTCCGGCACCTCGACACTGCCGTCTTTCGCCAGGCCGAGGTCGATCAGGCGACTGTCGACGTCCATCGAGGGTATGCGGATGCGGACCGGTTTCGCGACCGTGTCGTACGTCCGTGACGACTTGAAGCCGTCGGCCAGCAGACCCGGCGTTGCCGGCGGCGCCGCACCGGCCGGGACCGGTGCGACGCCGGGCGCGGGCTGGGCGCCGGTCAGTGCGGTCACCACCGCGACGGCAATCGCCGCCAGCAGTGGGACCCGGGCGTACGCACGCACGTCAGCGATGCTCCACCACGTGCGCCTCGCCGCCGTACCCGGTGGCCGCGCCGCCCTTGGGCAGTCTCGCCGCGACCTCGGCCCCGAACGCGTCGGCCAGCAGCCGGGCGAGCTCGATCATGTGGTCGAACGTCTGGTACGCGAGGTCGTGCGCGCCGCGGTAGTCCTTCCTGCTGTACGCGTCGGCGTGCTGCATCAGCATCTTGTCGTGGGCGGTCAGCGCGCCCGCCAGGTCGGCGTCGCTCAGCTTGTGCCCGGTAGCGACACCGAGGAAGGCGGCCATCTGCTTCTCGAACCCGGCCAGCGTGGTCCGCGCCGACTCCTGCCCGGCCGAGTCCTTCTTCGCGGTCGCCGCGCTGTAGGCCACCAGCTGCTCCACGTGGGCCGCCCACATGCCCTGGAAGCTCTTCGCCGCTTTCGCGTCGAACAGGGTGTCGATGGCTCCGGCGAGCGCCTCGGTGTTCGCGTTCATCTGCTTGCCCGCCGCGGTGAAGTCGGCCGAGTTGGAGACCGCCGCCCGGGTCACGTCCTCGATCAGCACGGCGTGCTCGGCCAGCAGTTTACCCAGCGTGGACCGCAGCCGCCAGATCGGCTCCTGCAGCACCTTCGCGTCGGCCGGGGGCAGCAGCGAGCCGGCCAGCACCCCGCCCAGGTCGTAGGTGTGCTCGAAGTTCTCCCGGTACAGCCGGTCGGCCTTCTCGTAGTCCTTGGTGGCGTACGCGTCGGCCTGACCGGTGAGGTGGTCGACGTGCGCCGCGACGGCGCCCTTCGCCGCGGGCAGCGGCAGCCGCCCCTGCGTGGCGCCGGCGAA
>NZ_JBFAZH010001515.1:0-1565 GCF_040681735.1 Actinoplanes sp. NPDC051633
CCTGTGCGTGGCGGCGGTGCTGCCGGCCGGGACTCCCCTGCCGCTGCTGCTGATCCCGGCGGCGCTGATCGGCCTGTGCACGCCGCCGGTCGGAGCCTGCATGCGGACCCTGATCCCGCTGCGCACCCCGGGCAAGGAGAAGCAGCGCAAGGCGTACGCGGTGGACGCGGCGGCGACCGAGCTGACCTGGGTGTCCGGCCCGCCGCTGGCGCTGGGCCTGGGCGCGCTCGCCGGGTCCGGGTCGGCGCTGATCGCGGCCGGCGTCGTACTCATCATCGCGACCGCGGCGTTCGCGCTCTCCCCCGCCTCCCGTTCCTGGCGGCCGGAGCCCCGCGTCTCGTCGGGCCGCCGCAGCGCCCTGGCCTCGCCGGCCATGCGCGTCCTGGTCGGCGTGCTCGTCGCGGTCGGCGTCGTGTTCGGCGCCACCGAGGTCGGCGTCACCGCGGCCGCGGGATCGAAGGCCGGCCTGCTGCTCGGCCTGTGGGGCGTCGGATCGCTCGCCGGTGGCGTCGTCGCGGCGAAGGCCGGTGGCGGCGCGGCCGGTCGCGGCTTCACGCTGCTGCTGGCCCTGCTCGGCCTGGGCCACCTGTGCCTCACCACCGGCAGGGCGAGCGCCCTGGTCATCGTGGTTGCCGGTTCCATGATCGCGCCGGTGCTGGCCAGCGCGTACGCCATGGTCGACGCCGCCGCCCCGGCCGGTACCGTGACCGAGGCCTTCACCTGGCTGGCCACCGCCTCCGCCATCGGCTCGTCGATCGGCGCGGCGGCCGGCGGCGCCCTGATCGACACCTCCGGCCCCACCTCCGCGTTCGTCCTGGCGGGCGCCGCGGGCCTGGTGGCCGCCGCGATCTCCGCAGTCCCCGTGACCCAGGCCGCCCCGGCCACCGTGTGAAGAGAGGACAAGACCATGTCGCGAGTGCGATTGGGCGAAGTGGACACCTGGTACGCCGAGCAGGGTTCGGGCGAGCCGCTGGTGCTGTTCCACCCGGGCGGCGCCGACTCCCGGGCCTTCGAGATCAGCAACCTGGCCGGCTTGGCCGAGCGCTACCACACCTACCGGTACGACCGCCGCGGCCACGGCCGCACCCCGGACGTGGCGGGGCCGATCAGCTTCGGGCAGATGGCCGACGACGGCATCGCCTTCATCGAGAACCTGGTCGGCGGCCCGGTGCACATCCTCGGGCACAGCGACGGCGCGCCGGTCGCGTTGCTGGTCGCGCAGAAGCGCCCCGATCTCGTACGCCGCATGGTGTTCGCCTCCGGCGTCTTCCACCACGAGGGCTGGCTGCCGGGCGTGCTGGACGTGGACGAGGAGGCCGACCGGTGGCTGGCCGACTGGTACGGCGAGGTGTCCCCGGACGGCCGCGACCACTGGGCGGTGGTGTCGGAGAAGCTGAGGGTGATGCACCGCATCGACCCGGCGCTGACCACGGACGACCTGGCGGCGATCGAGGTGCCGACGCTGCTGATGTTCGGCGACCAGGACGAGGTCGAGCCGGCCCACGTGCACGCGATGCACAGGGCGATGCCGAACGCTCAGCTGGCAATCGTCCCGGGCACCGGCC
>NZ_JBFAZH010001516.1:0-1565 GCF_040681735.1 Actinoplanes sp. NPDC051633
GCGGCCACGGCCCGGTGCGTCGATCAACGGGACTCCGGTGTGCTCGTACCCGGATCGTTTCGCTCCATCGTCCTTGCGATCTCCACCCGTGACGTGACGCCGAGCTTGTTGAACAGGCTCCGGATGTGGGTTTCGACGGTCTTCGTGCTGAGGTGCAGCGCGGCGGCGATCTCGGCGTTCGTGCGCCGGTCGGTGATCAGGCCGGCCACCTGCGACTCCCGCTCGGTCAGGCTGCCCACGCCGCGGCCCGCGCCGTCGCCGGGCCGGGTGCGGTGATGGACCCGCCGGTCGCCGAGCCGGCGCAGCTGCCGCTCGGTCTCGGCCCGGCGGCGCGGCGCCCCGCACCGGTCGTAGATGGCCCGCGCCATCTGCAACTGGCGCACCGCCTCGTCGCGGTCACCGGCCTCCGCGAGCGCGGTCGCGGCGATCCCCCGCGCGGCAGCGCAGTCCACCACCGCGCCCCTTCTCTCGGCGGAGGACGCCGCTTGCAGGGCGAGGTCCGCCGCCTCGGCCGGCCGTCCTTCGTGGAGGGCGATCATGGCCGCCGCGCGACCGGTCATCGGGCCGCCGGCCGCCCCGGTTCCCCGGCCCAGGGCGAGCCGGCAGCGAACGAGCAGCTCGTGCGCCGCCGGCCGCAACGGCGGCGGGACCAGCTCGAGATCGCCGAGGAGAAGCCGCTCCGCCGCGGCGGGCTCCGCGGACTCGACGAGCGCGCCGGCCAGCGCCAGCCGTGCCCACACGGCCGGAAGGGTGTTCGCGGTCGCGCCGTGCAGCTCAACGCTCTCCTCGGCGGCCGATCGTGCCGTGTCGGCGTCGCCGCCCACCGCGGCGACGGTGGAGCGCGCGAGCAACACCCAGCCGAGCATGGAGGCGTTGCCGGATGTGCGGGCCACGTCGACGGCCTCGTCGAGCAGGGCGGCCGCCGCCGGCAGCCGGCCCAGCGCGATGCGCACCGTGCCCGCCCAGAACATCACCGGCACGTGATGACGCGAGACCTCCAGCGCCCGCTCGGCGTGCCGGGCGGCGTCGCGCAGCGAGCCGGTGAAGAGCTCGGCGGCGGCCAGCCGGGCCGCGATCGGATCGGGTGAGGCGCCGATCTCCTCGTCGGTCATGGCGTCGACCAGCGTCGCCGCCTCGGCACACGCGGCCGCGGCGTCCCCCTCGACGCCGGCGAGCGCGGCGGTCAGGGCCTGACTGGTGGCCGCCTCGGCGATCTGTGACGGGTCGGCGGCGGCGCGGGTCCGGCCGGCCCAGGCGACGGCGTCGGGGAACTCGAGGCGGAAGAGGTGGTCCTGGGCGATCGCGTCCATCAGGCGTACCGACTCGGCCGGGTGAGCGTCGCCCAGACGGTCGAGGGCGGCCGTGAGCCGCTGGTGGGCGGCGTCGTGGTGGCCCAGCGTGTGCTCGATCCGGGCGCAGTCGGCGATCAGCGGGACGCGCGACGGTATCGCCTCGTCCGGCGTCGCCGCCAGGGCCCGCAGCAGCGCGAACCGGGCCTCGCCGAGCCGGCCGGCGGCGCCCAGGGCCTGGCCCAGCGCCGCCCACAGCTCGGCCGCCGCGGGCCC
>NZ_JBFAZH010001517.1:0-1562 GCF_040681735.1 Actinoplanes sp. NPDC051633
TGGAGGCACTATTCGCCGGGTTCACCGAGGTCGATCCCGCGGACCTCGTTCGGCGTGCGGGACCTGATCGCCGGCGTCAACGCGAGCTTCCGGTTCCGCCCGGACATCGGTGTCGTGGTGACCGACCGGGTCGGGGAGATCGAGCTGGCCTCGGCGTTTCTCACCTACAACGACGCCAGCTACGCCGCGCGCACCTTCGCGCTGGGTGCGGCCGGCACGGAGCCGGTACGTTCGCGGCACGGCCTGGTGTTCGTGCCGCGCGGCGACGTGGCCCATGCGACGGGCCTTGATCGCCTGGTGGTGCCGGGCGCGGACGCCGCCCTCCGGCCGGATCGTGACCTGGAGGCCCGCGCGCGCGACTCGCTCGGCCTTGCGCCCGAGTATCTGCACGCTCGGCCGGACTTCGCGTTCGAGGCGGCGCTGCACGACCTCGCCCGGACGGTGAACGTGCCGACCGCCCGGTGGGAGGCCAAGTCGCTGGAGTATCAGACGGCCGACCTGGAGTTGGCCGGTCCGGGGTGGCCCTGGGCCGCCACGGTGCTTCCGCTGCTGTACGGCCTGCTCGGTCTCGCCGCGCTCTTCCTCGTTCGGCTGGTCGTGCGGCTGATCGCGCGCCGCCGGCCATCCCGGCGCCCGGCGTGACCCACCTGCACTACGAGGTGGTCCGATGAACCCGGGCGCCGGCGGCCGGCTCACGGCTGGACGTCGAAGCTGAACATCATCCCGGCCTCGTGGTGCTCGGCGATGTGGCAGTGCGCCATCCACCGGCCCGGGTTGGTGACATCGAGGAGGATGTCGACGGTCTCGCCGGCCCGGGTGAGGACGGTGTCCTTCCAGACCAGGTTCGGCTCCGGCACGCCGTCGCGGCTCAGGATGAGGAACCGTCCCGCGCCGTGGATGTGGAACGGGTGGTGCATGGGGTGATCGCCGGCCATCTCGTTCAGCAATCGGATCTTCACCTGGTCGCCGACCCGGAACCGCCAGTCGATCGCGGCGTTCTCCGCGTCCGTCGCGGCGTCGATGATCTTCCATCGCATGGTCGCCGGCGTCGTGCCGCGATTGACTTCCACCATGTCGTCCTCCCACTCGATGCCGTGGGCGGCACTGCCCGGATGCTCGTGCCCTGTCTCGCCGTGGTGGCCGACGGGCACGTCCTGCGGCAGGAGGGCCATCCCGCACTCGGGACAGTGGCCCGGCTCGGACGAGACCACGTGTGGATGCATCGGGCAGGAATAGTGCTGGCCGGGCTTCGCCTGCGCCGCGGTCATCTCGGCGAGGAAGCGAAGTGTGCGGTCCGGAGCCGCGTCGACGTATGCGGCGATCCGCGCGCGTTCGGCGTGCAGATCCTCGTTGCGGCGCAGGGACTCGAACGCTGCGCCGGCCGCGGGATGGACCGGCCGGTCGCCCACCGCGACGGCCGCGATGTCGTACGTCCTGTTCGGCGTCCGGTGCTGCAGCAGCACCGGGCCGGTGGTCTCGAACCGGACGTCGACGACGGCCCGCTCCGACGGCGCCAGGGTCACCGCGTCGACGAACTCCTCCTGTTCGACGCGGCCGCTGTC
>NZ_JBFAZH010001518.1:0-1558 GCF_040681735.1 Actinoplanes sp. NPDC051633
GCCGAGTTCGCCGACGCCCACCCGCAGCTCGTCGGCAAGGCCCTGGGCTAGGACGCCGTCACCCACCAGGTGAGGTCGGCGACGTCAACCGGGGCGGTCCTCGTCCGGGTTCACCAGGTCGCGGCCCAGCGCGGTGGCGCCGTGCACGATCGCACCGCCGTCGCGGTGGCTGGACACCAGCCCGGCGGCCCGCAGCGCGGACAGGTGCTCCGACGACGACGACACACTGATGCCGACCTGCCGGGCGATCGTCGACGTCGTGTGCCGGCCCGGCCGGGTGGCGTGGATCAGCACCGCGCTGCGGGTCCGGCCGAACAGGCCGGCCAGGGGATCCGACGCGGTCCGCCGGCCGGCCGGCACGGCCGGCGGCTCCACCGGATAGACCACCAGGGCGGGTCGGTCCGGCGCGACCAGCACCCGTGGCCGGGGACCGGCGAACGGCGACGGCACCAGGATCAGGCCGTGCCCGCCGAGCCGCACCTCACCGGCCTGCCAGGTGTCGACCTCCAGCATCGGCGCCCGCCACCGGATCCCCTGGTGCAGGCCCGCGAGGACACCGTCGGCGCCGGACAGCGCGTAGCGGCTCGCGGCCTCGCCGACGGCCTGGCGATGCGCGCGGGTCAACTCCGCCCAGTCCGGCGCCAGCACCTGGCGGAAGTACGCCCCCATGGCCGTGACCAGGGTGTCCAGCACCAGCGGGTCGGCGGCGGCGAACCGGCGGCGCGCGGCGCTGACCTTGGTGTGGGCGTACGCAGCGGTCACGTCCGCCCGGACGCGTCCGGCCGGCGTCGAACGGATCGCGGCCAGCCCGTCCTCGATCGACGCCACGCCCTCCCACGGGGTCAGGAAGTCTGGCGCCATGCCCTGCGCCGGCATCAGGTGATGCAGCGGACGCAGGGCCGGCGCGCCCGTGGCGACCCGCCGCGCCAGCGCCGGGAGGGCGGCCGCCACGGACGGCTGGCGCAGGGCCTGGCTGGCGAGCAGCACGGTGCCGGCCGGGTGCAGGCGGTCGGCGAACCGGATCCGCGTCAGATCCGCGGAGCTCAGCCACAGGCGCATCATCCGGTCAGCTTGCCAGCCTTTCGGCGACCTCCGAAACCGTTGACCGGCCGGACGGCGCCACCGGACCCTTCGGACGTGGCGCGTACCCTCTGGATCTTGATCGTGGCCGGCGGAATGCTGCTCGCCGGATGTAGCGGAGGCGAACCGGCGGGACGACCGGCGGCGCCCTCATCGGCCGCGCCGGCGCCCGGCGACACCAAGCTCACGCTGGCCGTCGGCGGCAAGGACCGGACCGTCCTGGTGCACGCCCCGCCGGGTTACCCCGGTGACAAGCCGGTGCCGCTGGTCGTCGCGCTGCACTTCTATCCGGGCTCCGGTGACGGCCTGCGGCAGATGATCGACATGGACGCCAAGGCCGACGAGCACGGCTTCCTGGTCGCCTACCCGGATGGTGTGTCCGGCGGCTTCAACGCCCTGGTCTGCTGCGGCGCGGAGGACGACGTCGGGTTCCTCGAGGCGCTGACCGACCGGATGATCGCCGACTGGCGGGTCGACC
>NZ_JBFAZH010001519.1:0-1553 GCF_040681735.1 Actinoplanes sp. NPDC051633
GCGACAACATCAGCTACCGGATGCGCCTGACGACGGGCGTCGAGGGCGGGGACTACGAGGGCGCCTTCGATCCGCGGACGGCCACCGGATATGTGCGCAAGCCGCAGGACGATTCGGTGGTCACCGAGCTGCTGATCAACGGAACCCGCTACATCGGCGGCGAACCGCCGCTGCAGAAGCTGCCGGCCGACAAGGGCAGGGGCGAGAAGTACGGCCGGTACGGGCAGTACCCCGGAAAACACGACCACCTGTCCCTGTACGGCGGCCCGGACACCGTCCTGGGCGCCGCCGCACCGAACCCGGCGGCCCTGTTCAAGGCGTTGCGGACGGCGACCGTCACGGAGAACCCCGACGGCAGCGTGCACTTCGAGTACGCCGAGAAGGCCCGCGACGGCTCCTCCACCAGCTCGGGCGACGTCACGCTCGACGCCGACGGCCGCATCGCGAGGGTCGTACTCACCACCGCGTGGCGGTCGACGGCGAAGGGCGAGCTCCAGCAGGGCACCACCACCTCCACGTTGGAGCTGTTCGACTACGGCACCAAGGTGTCGGTGAAGCGTCCCAAGGACGTGGTGCCGGCCCGCTGACGTCGGCCTTTGAGATCGCCCCGCCCGGGGGCGGGTTCCACCGTCCGCGTGATGGGGTCGAGTAGCGTCACTGCACGCTCGACCCCATCGACCGGCCGGAGGGCCCGTGAACAACGTCTTGTGGATCATCGCCGTGCTGCTGGCGGTCGCCTTCCTGGTATCCGGCGTGCTGAAGCTGATCCGGACCCCCGAGCAGCTCGCGGCCTCCGGCCTGGGATGGGCCACGGACTTCAGCCCCGGCATGGTCAAGCTGATCGGCGCGCTCGAGGTGCTCGCCGCGATCGGTCTCGTCCTGCCCGCCCTGCTGGACATCGCCCCGGTGCTGGTGCCGCTCGCAGCGCTCGGCCTCGTCCTGATCATGATCGGCGCGGCGATCGTGCACGGCCGCCGCAAGGAATACCCGATGATCGCCGGCAACGCCGTCCTGCTGATCCTCGCCGCCATCGTCGTGTGGGGCCGCTTCGGCCCGTACGCCTTCTGACCACCGCATCGGAGGAACATGGCGATCGTCGACCGGCTGAGCAGGGCCTCCCGGATCGGGCTGGGGCTGGCGGCCGTCGGGCGGCCGGGCTACATCAACCTCGGGCGCGACGCGGATCTCCCGGCCGAGCGGACTGTCGCGGCGCTGCGGAAGCGGGCCCATGAGCTCTTGGACCGGGCGTACGCCGCCGGCGTCCGGTATTTCGACGTCGCCCGTTCCTACGGCCGAGCTGCACGAGCGGCTGGCCGCGCTGGGCGTCGTGATCGGAGTGTCGACCAGCGGGCCCGCGCAGGCCGAGGCGATCCGCGCCGCGCTCCGCGTGCGGGTCGATGGAAAGCCCTTGTTCCGCAGCGTGCAGGCCACCTGGAACCTGATGGAGCCCAGCGCCGGCCCGGCGCTCGCCGAGGCGCACGACGCCGGGTGCATGGTCATCGTGAAGGAGGCGCTCGCCAACGGCCGGCTGGCCGTCCACCCCAACGGTGACG
>NZ_JBFAZH010001520.1:0-1553 GCF_040681735.1 Actinoplanes sp. NPDC051633
GCCGTGCTCGACGGTGTGCCCGCGGCCGAGGCGGTCGCCTGGGTGCGCGAGCGTTACGACCGGCGCGCGGTCGAGACGCCGTGGCAGCGCAAGTTCGTCCGGAACTTCAGCTGAGCAGCCGCTGGACGCGCTGCTCGACCTGGGC
This sequence comes from Actinoplanes sp. NPDC051633, assembly GCF_040681735.1. NCBI lineage: Bacteria > Bacillati > Actinomycetota > Actinomycetes > Micromonosporales > Micromonosporaceae > Actinoplanes > Actinoplanes sp. NPDC051633. The sequence continues at coordinate 146 of NZ_JBFAZH010001520.1, forward strand.
GGCGTGCGCCTCGCTGGTGAGCATGAACTGCAGGCCGAGCTGGTCGCCGTCGTTGTTGACCACCCGCGACTGCACCATGAGACCGTCCAGCGAGACCTCCACCACGTCGCCGGTGGCCAGGTGTTCGATGCGGTCGCGGTCGGCCTGCACGCGCAGGCCGCCCGAGCTGAGGTTGAGCAGGCTCGCGGTGATCGGCAGGGCGGCGCCGGGCAGGCGCACCGACACCGGCCCGCTGGCCGCGATCCGGTCGCTCTGCCGGCGCTCGAGCTGCGCGGCCAGCCCGGACATCTCCTCGACCCGCTGGATCGTGATGCCCATCCGGTCGGCCAGCCGGCTCACCACGGTGCCCTGATCCGCGGCCAGCGACCGCAGTGAGGTGGCCGCGTCGCCGACGCTGCCGATGCCGATGACCATCGCCGAGATGGTCTCGGACATCTCGGCGGTCGCACGCTCGAGCTCCGCGATGGTCTGCGCGATCTGCTCGGTGGACTGCGTCGTGGTGGTGGCCAGCTCCTTGACCTCGTCGGCCACCACGGTGAAGCCGAGGCCCAGCTCGCCGGCACGAGCCGCCTCGATGGTGGCGTTGAGCGCGAGCAGGCGGGTCTGCCCGGCGATGCCCTTGACCAGCTGTGCCGTGTTGGCGACCCGGTGCAGGCTCTCCTCGAGCGTGGAGATCACCTCCTCGGCGTGCCGGGCATGCCCGACGACCGCCGAGGTGGCCTCGTCGGTCGCCGAGATCTCCGAGTCGATGGTGTCCGCCGCGTGCCGCACCTCGCCCACCTGCTCGGTGACCGTGCGCAGCTCCTCGGCGATCACGGTGGTGGACTCCTCGATGATCGACTGAGCCCGGTCGCGCAGCTTCAGCTCGGCCTGCCGCTGGTGCAGGAAGCTCACCCGCAGCTGCTCCTCGCGGACCTCCTGGGCCTCGGTGAGGTCGGTCTCCTGCCGCACCAGCCGGTCGCGGGCGGTGGTCAGAGCGTGGCCGATCTCGCCCAGCTCGTCACGCCCGGCGGGCAGGGCACGCTGCGCGAAGTCACCGTCGGCGATCGCACGCACGCCGGTCACGGCGAGGGCGACGTCGTGCCGGGTACGCCAGAGCACGCCGGCCGCGAACCAGGCGGCCAGCACGAACGCGCCCAGGGCGACGATCAGCACCGTCATCCGGCCGCCGGTGAACCCGTCGATCCGAGTGGCGAGCAGCCCGCGCATGGCGTCGACCAGCGGCGGCACCGCCTCGCGGACGGCCTGCGCGGCCGCCGACACGTCCACCGGGCCGGGGCTCTCCAGCGCGCCGGTCAGCGTGCCGGCCAGGGCGGCGAGGGCGTCGGGGGCCCGGGCCAGCGCCCGCACCTCCGCGTGCAGCCCCGTCCGCGTGGTGGTGTCGTCCGCGGTGCTGATGTACGGACGC
>NZ_JBFAZH010001521.1:0-1552 GCF_040681735.1 Actinoplanes sp. NPDC051633
TGACCGCCCGGGGCGTCGCGGTGTCCGTCGCCGCCCTGATCCTGATCATCGCCGGCCTGGTGCTGCGCGTCCCGGCCCTGACCGTGCTCGGCGTGGTGGCGGCCGCGGCCGTGCTGGCCGCGGTCGCGCTGACCGCCCCGGCGCTGCGGGTCGAGGTGCGCCGCGCGGTGCACCCCGACCGGGTCGAGCGAGGGCGGCCGGCGCTGGCCCGGTTGCACGTACGCAACACCGGCGCCCACCGCCAGGCCGGCTTCACCGCGGCCGACCGGGCCGGGCCGGCGTCCAGAGAGGTGCGGCTGCCCGGGCTGGCTGCCGGCGCCGAGGCCACCCGGCACTACGAGCTGCCGACGGCCGAGCGTGGCAAGGTCACCGTCGGCCCGCTGACCCTGCACCGCGCCGACCCGTTCGACCTGGCCCGGCGCCGGCTGCCCACCGGCGACACCACGACCCTGTGGGTGCATCCGCGCCAGTTCCCGGTGCGCCCGCTGACGGCCGGCGTGCCCCGGCACCACCACCACGGCTCGACCGACAACGCCCTGCGCGGCTCGGTGGAGCTGCTCGACGTCCGCGAGTACGCGCCCGGCGACGAGATGCGCCACCTGCACTGGAAGGCCACCGCCCGGACCGGCCGGCTGATGGTCCGCGACCTGGCCGACCCGCACCGCGGCCGCACCACGGTGGTGCTCGACAACCGGCCCGGGTCGTTGCGCCCCAAGCTCTTCGAGGACGCCGTCGACGTGGCCGCCTCGGTGTTGTGCGCGTCGGCCCGGGCGGCTCAGGACACCCGCCTGGTCACCTGGTCGGGGCGGGAGGTCGCGGTGCAGGGCGGCCCGCACGCCGTCCGCCGCCTGCTCGACGAGCTGAGCGAGGTGCGGCAGGACGCCGGCGCCGGCGAGCCGTCGTTCCCGGCCGGCGGCGGGCTGGTCGTGGTCACCGGGGCCGGGTCGGATGTCACGCCGGTGATCGGGCGGCGGTCCCGATTCGCCACGGTCGTGCTGGTGGCGCTGGGCGGGACGGTCGAGGCGCCGGGTGCCGTGCGGGTGCTCTCGGCGGCGGGTGCGCTGCAGGCGGTGCGGCAGTGGAACGAATCGATCGCCTGACCGTCCGCGCCGTCGCCGTGGTGGCGGCGGCCGCGGTCGCCGGGCTGTTCTTCGCGCCGGTCTTCGGCCTGGTCCCGCTGCTGCTGCCGGTCGGCGTGCCGGCCGCCGCGGTGCTCGCGGTCACCTGGGCGTGCACCGCCCGCGGCGGGCTGGTCGACTGGCGCCCGCTGCTGGCCGCGGTGGCCGGGCTGCTCGCGGTGGCCGAGACGCTGCTGTTCTCCACGACCGTGGCCGGGCTGCCAACCGGGCGTACACTGCGCGCGCTCGGCGACGGCGTGACCCGCTCGTGGCAGCTCGTGCTGCAGTCCACCTGGCCCGCCCGGCCCGACGCCGACCTGCTGATCTTCGTGCCGCTGCTGGTGGTGGTGGCCGCGGTGTTCGGCGCCGAGGTGCTGCTGCGGCTGCGGGCGCCGCTGCCCGCGCTGCTGCCCAGCCTGGCCGTCGTGGTGCTG
>NZ_JBFAZH010001522.1:0-1548 GCF_040681735.1 Actinoplanes sp. NPDC051633
GGGTCGTCGCGGTGGGCGTTCACGGCGTGCCGGGCGATCAGCAGGAGCCGGTCACCGGAGCGGACCGGGCAGCCGCCCACCTCGCCGTCCTGGGCGGCGACCCGCGGCAGCAGGGGAGTGGGGGCGACGACCCGGAGCAGCTCGTCGGCCAGCGCCTCGGGAGCGTGGTCCCACAGCGCGTCGTCGGCTGCCCAGGCGGCGGCCCTCGGCAGGGCCGCGACCGTGGTGTTGATCGCCGCGACGGCCAGCATCGTGTCCAGGCCGGCCCGCTCGCCGCCATCGGGAGCGATCAGCCTCGTCAGGCGGCCGGCGGCCTCCTCGGCAGCTCGTCCGGTTCGGATCCGTGTCGGTCCGGGCAGGTGGACGCGGGCGGCGGCTGCGGCCGCGGCCAGCGCGGCCACCGCGAGCTCCCGCGCCTCCAGGTCACGTCGTCGCGGGGGCTTCCCCGCGTCGGAGCCGTTCGCCAGCAAGGCGGCAGCGGTCGCGCCGGCCAGGTCGGCGGCCAGCGGGACCAGGTCGACCTCGTGACCGGCGGCCAGCGGGGCCAGGCGCCCGGAAAGCATGTCCGTCCACAGCGGACCGAGACGGACGAGGGCGCCGGCACCGAGGAGGTCGGCCGTCGAGCGCCGGGTGCGGCGGTGCTCGGCGCCGTGCTGGTCGAAGAGCAAGCCGTCCCCGGCGAGCCCGGCGACCGCGCCGCCGGTGGTGCCGGCCGCGGTCCGGTCGAGCTCCAGGCCGGTGAGGGCCGCCTCGTAGGCCGCGCGGTCATGGATCAGCAGGGTGCGGCCCAGCCGCAGCACCGGCCACCGCCGGGTCGCGGCGAGCAGTGCGAACAAGACCGGATGGCTGCGCAGGTAGACCAGACGATCCCGGGCACGGCCCTTCACCGCGCCACCGCCGCCGACGCCAGCCGGGCGGCCGCGGCGCGATCCGGCTTCCGGGACCGGCCGGCCAGCGGCACGTCCGCGAAGAGCACCTCGTCGGGCCGGGCCACGCCCATCCGGTCCAGCCGTGGGCGCAGCGCGGCCCGCAGCCGGGCGTGGTCGGCGCCCGGGGCCGGCTGCACCAGCGCGACCACCCGCTCGTCCCCGTCGCCGGCCGGGACACCCACCAGGACCGCCAGCCACACACCCGGGATGTGCAGCGCCGGCTCGTAGAGGCCGGGATAGATGTTCTCGGCGCCGCGCAGGATCATGTCCTTGCTGCGGCCGCCCAGCACCACCCGGCCTCCGTCGAGGCGGCCGATGTCGCCGGTCGCCACCCACTCGATCGGATCCTCGCCGAGATATCGGTCGGCCGCGTTGGTCCCGCGCAACAGCAGCTCGCCGGTTGCCGAGGAGCCGGTGTGATCGGCGGGAGCGACGCGGGCGGTGACGCCGGGCAGAAGGGTGCCCACCAGGTCGCCCTCCTGGGTGAAGGCCGACTTCTCCCGCGACTCCACCGCCGCGGCCGGGAAGACCTCCGTCAACGCGTAGACGCCCCAGGCCTCCGATGCGCCCGCCGCGCGGACCGCCGACAGCAGCGACGCGCTGACCGGTGCCGATCCGC
>NZ_JBFAZH010001523.1:0-1548 GCF_040681735.1 Actinoplanes sp. NPDC051633
CTCACCGACCCGGGAGTGGGGTATCGCATCCGATGAGGCTTCGACTGACCCTCGTGTACGGCGGCCTGTTCCTGGTCGCCGGTCTGCTGCTTCTCGCGGTCACCTGGGTGCTGGTGCGCCAGCAGCTGCCCGGTGACATCGCGTTCGCGATCACCGACCGCGTCCCGCTCCCGGGCCCGGGGGTGGCGGACACCCGTGTCACCAAGGAGATCACCGGCCAGGCGCAGGACAACCTCTTCGGCACGTTCCTCACCCAGGGTGCGATCGCCCTGCTGGTGGTGGCCGCCCTGGCGATCTCGCTGGGCTGGTTCATCGCCGGGCTGATGCTGCGGCCGCTGCACCAGATCACCGGCACCGCACGGCGGATCGCGGACGCTCCGGCCGCGGACGGGCGGCTGCGCGAGCGGATCGCGATGAGCGGACCGGACGACGAGATCAAGCAGCTGGCGGACACGTTCGACCTGATGCTGGCGCGGCTGGACCACTCGTTCGACGTGCAGCGCCGATTCATCGCGAACGCGTCGCACGAGCTGCGTACCCCCCTGACCCTGAACCGCACGCTGCTGGAGGTGGCGCTCACCCCGGCCACCGTGCCGGCCGAGATGCGGCAGCTCGGCGAGACGCTGCTGACCATCAACGACCGGCACGGGCGGCTGATCGACGGGCTGCTGATGCTGGCGAAATCGGAACGCGACACCCGCACGATGTCCTATGTGGATCTCGCGGACGTCGCCGAGCACGTCGCCTGCGAGGAGGACCGGAAGCTGTCCGAGGCGCCGGTGCTGGGCGACCCGATCCTGCTGGAACGCATGGTGCAGAACCTGGTCGAGAACGGCCGCCGGCACAACCTGCCGGGTGGCTGGGTATGCGTGGTCACCGGCCGGCACGCCGACCGGGTGTTCCTCGAGGTCAGCAACAGCGGGCCGGTGGTTCCGCCGTACGAGGTGGAGGGCCTGTTCGAGCCGTTCCGGCGGCACACCGGCGACCGGATCGCCGCGCCGGGCGCCGGGCTGGGCCTCTCGATCGTGCGTTCGGTGGCGCACGCACACGGCGGCACGGCGCACGCGGTGGCCCGGCCCGAGGGTGGCCTGGTGGTGACCGTGGCCCTTCCGCGGGCGCCCGACCCTATGTAGGGTGCGGACATGCCTCCGCGGATGACGGCGTCGGTGCTCAAGGTGATGGCCGCGCTGCTCACCGCGGCCGGCGAGGAGCGGTACGGGCTGCAGTTGATGCAGGCGACCGGGCTGCCCAGCGGCACTCTCTATCCGATCCTTGTGCGGCTGGAGGGCGCCGGGTGGGTCGAGTCGCGGTGGGAGGAAACCGATCCCGCGGCCGAGGGGCGACCTGCACGCAGGTATTACCGTCTGACCGCGGAGGGCGCAGCGGAGGCCCGGCGGGAGGTTGCGGCGATGCACTCGTTCACCCGGATCCAGGAAGCATGAGCGTTCTGTCCGCGCTGGCCCGGGCCGGGATACGGGTGGCGGCGCTGCGATACCGGCCGGCCGGCCTCGAGTCGCGGATGCGCGACGAGTGGCTGGCCGAGCTGCC
>NZ_JBFAZH010001524.1:0-1547 GCF_040681735.1 Actinoplanes sp. NPDC051633
GGGCCGAGCGGCTCGACGCTCAGCGCGGGCCGGAGCGCGGCCTTGGCGAAGGCGTCCACGATGCCGGGCAGGTCGTCGAGGGTGTCCAGGGGCGCGGTCGAGGCCGGGGTTCGCAGGACGGTGAGCATGCGGCGCAGCTCCGCGGTGGCGTCCCGGCTCGCCTCCTCGATGTCGGTCAGCGCCGCGGTCATCTCCGCCGGCTGCGCCACGTGCCGGGCGGCGGCCGCGCGTACCGTGATCAGGCCGAGGCCGTGGGACACGATGTCGTGCAGGTCGTGCGCGATGCGCAGCCGCTCGGCGAGCACCGCCTCGGTCGCGGCCCAGGCGGTCAGCCGGGCCTCGTAGTCGCGCCGGTCCGCCCGCGCGCGGCGCACCGCCCAGATCGCCGTCGTCACCGCCCCGCCGACCAGCGTCCACGGCAGCACGCGGGCCGGCGGCCCGTCGGCGCCCACCGTGCACATGGCCAGGACCAGCACGCCGGCCACGATGGCCAGGACCGGGGCGACCCGGGATCGGGCCGCCGGGCGGGGAAGTGCGCTCACCGGGATGACAGTAGTTCTCAGACCACGGTCTGACGGCCGGCGAACGGTTCCGACCACGGCATGATGTGCGGCGTCCGGGTACGGCGGTTGACTTGTCGCCGTGATCAGCATCGATCGAGTCACCAAGGTCAAGGGCAGGGCCACCATCCTGTCCGAGGTGAGCTTCGAGGCCCACCCCGGGCGGGTGACGGGCTTCCTCGGGCCGAACGGGGCCGGCAAGACGTCGACCCTGCGCATCCTGCTCGGGCTGGACCGTCCTCGATCCGGGAGCGCGCTGGTGTGCGGGCGGGCGTATGCGGAGCTTGCCTCTCCACTGCGGACCGTCGGGGCGATGCTCGACGGCAGCGGGGCCCACCGGGCACGCACGGTGCGCGCACACCTGCGCTGGGTGGCCGCGAGCAACGGCGTGCCGGACTCCCGCGTCGCCGAGGTGCTCGAGGTCGTCGGGTTGACCGATGCGGCGCGCAAGCGGGCCGGCCGCCTGTCGCTCGGCATGAGCCGCCGGCTGGGGCTGGCCACGGCACTGCTCGGCGACCCCGAGGTGCTGATCCTCGACGAGCCGGTCAACGGCCTCGACCCGGCCGGGATCCGGTGGATGCGCGACTTCCTGCGGCGGAGCGCGCGCGAGGGCCGCACCGTGCTGCTCTCCAGTCATCTGATGGGCGAGCTGGCCGAGACCGCCGACGACGTGGTCGTGATCGACCACGGCCGGGTCGTCAAACAGGGCACCCTGGCCGAGGTCGTCGGCGCGCACCGGAGCCTGGAGGACGCCTTCTTCGCGCTGACCGGTGATCCGCGATGAGCCTCGTCCGGGCCGAGGTCCGCAAGCTGCTGACCCTGCCGACCGCCCGGGTCGGGCTCGTGCTGGGTGTCGTGCTGGCCCCGCTGGTGGTGCTGATCAACGGGCCGGCCACCCGCCGGGCGATCGCCGCCGGCACCGACTCCGCCGACATCGGCCTGCAGGAGCTGGCCATCGGGCTGATCGGCGCGATGATCCTCGGGGTG
>NZ_JBFAZH010001525.1:0-1546 GCF_040681735.1 Actinoplanes sp. NPDC051633
GATCGCGGTCGGGGCACTCGACCCAGCGGGCGTGCAGCGCGGTCCCGTGGATGTCCCGGGCGCAGCACTCCTCGATGAGGTCGGTGACCTTCTCCCCGTCGCTGTTGACGAGCCCGTCCGGGAAGTAGTGCTCGATCGGCTTCCACAGCTTCGGATAGCGGTTCTGACCGAACGCCCGCAGCCCGATCCGGTCCCGCCGCCCCGCGCCGCGGGTCTCGTTGAGCGCCAGGATCTCGTCCTCCGCGGGCGACAGCTCCACCGGCAGATCCCAGCCCTGCGCCTCGAAGACGATGCCGAAGACGGCGATCCCGCGTTCCTGGGCGGCGCGGATGAACTCGCTGTCGTTGACGAATCCGTAGAACCGCGAGCGCGCGTCGACCGGCCCGAATGCCTCCTGCTCCAGATACGGCAAGGAGATCGACCCGCCGCCGAGCGCGGCCCAGACCAGCGTGGTCGCGTGGTAGTCGACGAGGTCGTCGAGCATCCGCAGGCGGCGCGGCGGCAGGCTCGGGTGGTAGCAGTGCTGGCGCGGGAACCAGGCGTCGAAGTAGACGCCGCGTTGCCTCGTCACCGCGGGTCGGGTTCGTAGGTGTTGCCGGCGCTGTCCTTCCCGCGGGCGAGCCAGATCTTCCACCCGGCGTTCTGCTCGACCGGCATCAGCTTCACCGACGCCGGGAAGTAGCGCATGGTGTAGCCGGTGCGCCGCACGTCGCTGGTGTTCGGCTTGGCGCCGTGCACGATCCGGCCGTCGTGCAGCGAGCACTGGCCACGCTCGAGTTCGAAGTCGACCGCCTTGCTCTCGTCCACGTCGGGGATCTCGGCGTGGAACGTCTGCACGGTCATGTCGGTCGGCACGTAGTCGGAGAACCCGCCGGCCTCGTGGGAGCCGGGGATCACCCGCATGCAGCCGTTCGCCCGGTTGCTCGGGCCGAGCGCCAGCCACACGGTGACGATCCGGTCGTACGAGCTGAACCGCCCGTTCCAGTAGGCGCTGTCCTCGTGCCACGGGGTGGCCCGGCCGACCAGCGGTTCCTTGGAGATGAAGTGGCTGGACCACAACGCGATGTCGGGGCCGATCAGCGGTTCCACCAGGTCGAGCACCTCGTCGCCGAGGAGGAAGTCGAGCAGCCGTGGATCCCGGAAGTGCGGCGTGTCCAACTCGTCGGAGAGCTTGTCGCCCTTCTGTGCCAGATGTTCGTCGAAGATGGCCTCCAGCGCGTCCAGCCGGGCCGGGGAGAAGATCTGGTCGCGCTCCAGGTAGTAGCCGTTGGCACGGAAGAACGCGACGTCGTTCGCGTCGAGCATCGGCATGTCCTCTCAACTGTTTTTCGCGATGACCCGGATCAGCTCGGCGAACAGGTCGAGGTCGGCGGCGAAGTCCTCCGGGTCGGTCTTCGGCCGGCCGCCGGTGATGACGATGTCGTGGAAATACTCGAGCTCGTGGGTGTAGGGGTCCTTGAGATGCGGGCGGGAGACCGTCCGGTGCAGGCCGTCGCCGCGGGACTCCTCGGTGATCAGGACGGTGGGGAGATGCCGCACGTACGGG
>NZ_JBFAZH010001526.1:0-1543 GCF_040681735.1 Actinoplanes sp. NPDC051633
GGCCGCGGACCTTGCCGGACACGGTGTCGGCCACGTCGGGAGCGGGTTTCAGGAGGGGGAGCGGCGCGACCGGCACGCCGGCGGCGAGGGTGATGAGGGTACGGCGAGTGGTCATGAGTCGCTCACATTGATCGTGATCCGGCCGGTGTCGGAGGGCCAGTTCGGCACGACGAACCGCTGGGTGCCGCCGCCGGCGCGGGACTGCACGGCGACGGTGATGGTGCCGCTGCCGTCCGGCGCGGCGGGGATGTAGACGTCGGCGGCGGAGATGAAGGTCTCGTCGAAGTCGGGCAGCGCGACGCTCAGGTCGGTCCGCCGGTCGGTGTTCTGGTCGTGGGCGAACATCCCGATGACGCGTTTCTCCCGGGGCGAGGTCGTCGCGTTGAGGATGTTGGTGCCGTTGACGGCCAGGACGTCGCTGTTCGTACCCTGGTCACCCCACCATTCCTTGTACCGCGACAGCGACAGCGCGCTGTGCGCGGGCCCGATCGGCACCCGGGCGCCGATGCCCTCGCCGGGGCGGTTGGTCAGCAGCCGGATCAGGCGGTCGCCGCGCTGGAAGGCCGGGAAGTACTGGTGCTGCACGGCGCCGCCGCCCTGGTGCACCGCGAACTCGTAACGGGCGTCGGCCCGGCCGGTGAACGGGCCGAACTCGCCGGTGGCGCCGATCGGGAAGGACGCGGCCGGCGAGTTGCTCAGCCGGGCCCCGGTGGTCGCGCTCACCTCGAAGACGTCGACCGACATGCCCGAGGCTGCGCCGTTGGAGGGGAACAGCACGGCGCGTCCGGACAGGCTGATCGGTCCGGGCTGGGGCACCACGGCGGTGGTCGCCGGGGCGGAGCCGGTGAAGAACCGGTACATCTGCGTGAAGCTCTGCACGGACGTGACGGTCTGGGTGTGTGACTGGTCGCTCTGGTAGACGTTGGCGGCGCCCCGGATCCGGCGCAACGTCGAGCCCTCGCCCCAGATCGCCAGGGTGGGCACGCCGCCGGGCTGACGCAGCGCGGTGGAGCCGTCGAGGTTGACGTAGTGCGCGACCTTCGCCGCCCGGGACCGGGTGTCGAGGAAGCTCTGGGCGAGGAACGTGCCCAGCGAGTGCGCGACCAGCTCGACCTTGTCGGCGCCGGTCTCCCGGCGCAGCTGGTCGATCCGTTGCTCCAGCCGGGTCAGCACCGCGCCGGAGCTCTCCTGGGCGAAGCTGAAGTCGTAGTCGATGCCGTCGACGGCGGCCACGGGATAGCCGTTGCTCGCGAAGCGCTTGGCCTGCGTCTCGAACTGGGCGGCCGACCCGGCCGCGCCGTGCAGGAAGAGGATCGGGCGGGGGACGGCGGCGTGCGCGGGGAGCGCGCCGGCGGTGGTCAGGAGGAGGCTGAGGACGGACAGCAGGGCCAGTTGGCGACGCATGGGGATGAGGGCCTTCCGGGCAGCGGCGGGTGGCGGCCGACGGGTGGGCGGCCACCACCCGGGAGGAGCAGAACCCCCCGGGGCGGGACTGGCCGATGGGGAAGCGGGCGGTGTAAGAAAACAAAAGCGCGCAGCGCGG
>NZ_JBFAZH010001527.1:0-1542 GCF_040681735.1 Actinoplanes sp. NPDC051633
GCCCGATCCGGGTCCCCGGCGAAGTACGCACCGAGCGGCGCCACCCGCATCGCAGCGCCGTTGCCCAGCGAGCCCGCGCCGTCGAACGCGGCCGCCGCCGCCTCGCGCCACGGCCGCCCGTCGCGGATCTCGTGCAGGATCACCACCGCGCCGCCGCCGTAGCCGCGATACGGCTCGCAGCGCTCGGCGAACGCCATGGCCAGCGCATCCTGGTCGATCCGGCCGCGGGACCGCAGCTCGGCCACGATCGAGCAGGCCATCTCCGTGTCGTCGGTCCACGGCCAGAGCCCGTCCGGCAAGCGGCCGGGAACGTTGCCCGGCACGAAATACTGCGCGCCGAGCGCGTCGCCGACCGAGAGTCCGTCGAGGCTGTCGTCGAGGGCCGTCACGAGCCTCCGCCGCCTCGGCGCATGACGATCGGGTAGACGCTCGAATACGCCTCCCAGGCCGGCTCCTGGCGCTGCGGCTCCTTCTCCTGCACCGGGACCAGCGATCGCAACAATGCCTGCACCACGTCCAGCAGGGCGACGTGCAGGCGCTGGTCGGTGACGTATCCGTGCCGGTCGACCGAGCCCGGGTCGAGCGGGATGCGGATGCAGGCCGAGCTCAAGATCTTGGCTTTCGCGTACGTGAGGACGGTCTCCAGCGTGGCCCGCGCACCCTCGTCGCGGCCCTCGGTCGCGGTGGACAGCCAGGCCACCGGCTTGCCCTTCAGGTCCTCGCCGTCGATCAGCCAGTCCAGCAGGTTCTTCAGCGAGCCGGGGAGGGTGCCGGCGTATTCGGGGGTGCAGAACAGCACGGCGTCCGAGGCGCGCACCCGATGCCGCAGCCAGTTGACCGTGTCCGGCGCGTAGCGCTCGCCCGGCACGAAGGCGGGCAGCCGGCGCAGCCCGTCGTACAGGGTCGCGTCGATCCCGGCGGGCGCGAAGTTCGCCGCCGTGCGCAGGGCGGCGGTCTGCAACGAGCCGTCGTAGGTGCTGCCGGACACCAGGAGGATGCGCGTCATGCGCAGACGATAAAGGTTCTGCGCACGCCGACGACGCTTTGCGTTCGTCCGGGCTTGATCCGTCCTGCCAACAATCGGATGCTGCTCGCACTCGCCGGGGTGGTTGGGCGGCACGTGTTGATCTTCGTGGCCGTCCGCCGGCTGCCGGCCGCGATCCGCGGCGCCCGTCGCCCGATCGAGGCCCGCCGCCTGCGGGATGTCGCCTGACGGGATGCCAACTTCGGACAGTGGGTTCCGCTCGCGTTCTCCGTAACCGATGATGATCGCGGGTGCACGATGAGTGAACGAAGCCTGCCACCGAGACTGGTGTCCGAGATCGACAGTCCGATCCGGGAGGATCGGCTCCGCGCCGTGGGCGAGCTCACCCGCCTCGTGATCGGCACCGATCTCGAGGTCGCGGCGGCCGCCCGGCGCGCCCTCGAGCGGATGACCGACGACGACAGCCGCAGCGTCGGGGCGGCGGTGGCCGGCGTGCTCGAGCGGACCACCGTGCGGGTCAACCCGGATGTCGTTGACGTCGGGCGGCACCCGCCCGA
>NZ_JBFAZH010001528.1:0-1536 GCF_040681735.1 Actinoplanes sp. NPDC051633
CGGCCGGGCACCACAGAAGTCCGTGGGGGGGGGTCGTTTTTGTCACGACGAAATCGGGGGGGGGCGGGGGGGGGGGGGCGGGGCTGGGGGCAGGGGGCCCCCCCCCCCCCACGCCCGCCAGCGCCGCGGACACCGCCGCCGGGTCACGGGCGTCCCCCTCGAGCGGAACCACCTCGTGGCCGCAGGCGCGCAACCGTGCCGCCACGGCCGACCCGACCAGCCCGTCGGCGCCGGTCACCAGGATCCTCGTCACGGTCGATGGACCCGGTATCCGTAGGGCTCGATCTGGTCGCCCGCTGCCCGCACCGGCTCGGGGTTGTGGTTGATCACCGTGAGCACGCCGCCGCGCGCGCACGCCTCGACCCGCGGCGGCAGATCGGGCAGCACCGGCTCCACCTTCGCGTGGCCGAGCAGCCGCTCGATCACCGCGTCCTTGCCGGCCGCATCGGCCAGCGTGGCCAGGTAGTACGCGCCGCCCTTGCGCGTGAAGGCCGGCGGGCCGTCCTCGAACGAGGCCAGCACCTCGGCGTCGTCGACCCGCAGCACCTCGCGCAGCGTCACCCCGCGCTGGTCACCGAAGGTGATCTCCTCGATCCCCTCGAACTCCACGACGCGGATCCCGAGAGCCGGCCCGAGCCGGGTGGTGAACCCGCCGGGCAGGAACCGGTCGTGCTCGTCCACCACGTCGGTGAACGCGGTGGCCAGCAGGACCTTGCCCGATTCGGCGTACGCGACCAGCGGGCCCGCGTCCCGGATCAGGTACAGACTCGGCGCCACCACCAGCTCGTACGAGTCGAACGGCCCGTCCGGCCGCACCAGGTCGACCTGCACGTTGCGCCGGTGGAACGCGGCGTGCCAGGCCTGGGCCTCGGCGGCGTAGTCGAACTGCGCGGGATGGTCCGGCTGGTCGATCGCCCACCACGCGTCCCAGTCGAAGACGATCGCCACCCGAGCCTCGCCGCCGGGCGCGGGCAACTCACCGAGGTCCCGCAACTCGGCGCCCAGCTTCTCGATCTCGCGGTAGGTCCGGGTCTCTGTTCCGGCGTGCGGCAGCATCGCGGAGTGGAACTTCTCCGAGCCCGCCGCGGCCTGCCGCCACTGGAAGAACAGCACCCCGTCGGCTCCGCGGCCGACCGCCTGCATGCTCAGCGCGGCCATCTGGCCGGGAGCCTTCGGCGCGTTGTTGGGCCGCCAGTTGACGGCGTTGGGCGCCTGTTCCATCAGCAGCCAGGGCTTACCCGGCTTCATCGAGCGCATCAGGTCGCGGGTGAAGGCCGACCAGCGGAACGACTCGGGGTCGCGCGGGTCCGGGTAGTTGTCGTCGGAGATCACGTCGATCTCGCCGGCCCAGCGCCAGTAGTCGGCCGGCTGGAAGGAACCCATGAAGTTCGTGGTGATCGGCTGCGTGGCGCCGGACTCGCGGATGATGTCGCGTTCCATCAGCAGCAGCTCGAGCAGCGCGTCGGAGGAGAACCGCCGGAAATCCAGCAGCCCGCCCGGGTTGACGCTGGCCGGGGCCAGCCGCGGCGGCACGAT
>NZ_JBFAZH010001529.1:0-1536 GCF_040681735.1 Actinoplanes sp. NPDC051633
CTGCATCGCTCTGGCCGCCTTGGGGCTGGCCGCCTACCTCTGGCTGACGAGCGCCGGCGGTTGATCTGACGCAGGATGGGGCTGAGGAAGAAGGAGGGAAACCACCGTGACTGACAGCACCACGGACGTGGGGACAGCCGCCCGCGAAGCCATCTACACCGACGGCATCACCGCTCTCAAAGGGGCATTCAGCCCGGAGTGGGCCGATGCCATGCGATCCGACATCGAGCTCGCGTTCGCCGAGGCCAAGGGCCGTGAGGGTGGCGCGGTCGGGCGCGGGCCGAACCGGTACTACGTCGAGATCCACCCGGAGCAGATGCGGGGGTTCGTCGACCTGGTGACGCACCCGTGGGTGGTGGCCGTCTGCGAAGCCGTGCTCGGCCCCGACTACGAGATCGTGGAGCTGGGCTTCGACATCCCGTTCGCCGGAGCGGTCAACCAGCCGTGGCACCGGGATTTCCCGATGCCCGAGGTGACGAAGAAGGAGGGCGTCCTCAACTCGCTCGCGTTCAACCTCACCGGCGTGGACACCGCCGAGAACATGGGACCGTTCGAGATCGCCCTGGGTACGCAGTTCGACGACGAGCCCGACTTCGACCACGGCATGTTTCCGCCCAAGGACCGGTACCCGAGGTACGAGGAGCGGGCGGTCCGCAAGTACCCGCAGCGCGGCGACATCTCCGCCCGGTCGGCCCTGACCATCCACCGGGGCACCATCAACCACTCGGAGAAGGCCCGGCCGGTGCTGGTGCTGGGCGTCGACGCGCCGGGCGCCGGCAACGACGACAAGCACGCGATGGCGGTCACGCGGGAGTACTGGGACGCGCTGCCCGAGCAGGTCCGCGCGCACCTGCACTGCCCGGTTGTCGACCGGCTGACCCCGATCACCCAGAAACACACCATCGAAGGCCTGGTGATGGGCGAGGCATAGCGGGTAAGTCCTCGGCATGAGTGATCAGAGGACTGACGCGGGCTCGCACACCGACCAGCACGTCACCGGGCGTGACGAGGACGGGAAGTTCCAGACCGACAAGGAACCGGCCGCCGACACTCCGTCCGACGGCAGCACCAATGCCGGGATCAACGAAACGAAGGCGAACCGGCAGGAGCCGACCGACTAGGGTCGGCCGGATGGCGGAGACCCAGCGGGAGCCCGTGCCGCGCGTCGACACGGGTGAACTGGACACGGCGATGGCCTTTCTGTCCTTCGCGAGGCACTGCGTGCTGAAGAAGGCGGAAGGGCTCTCCGACGACAGCATGCGCCGGTCGACGGTGGACAGTGGCACCTCCATCCTCGGCTTGATCAACCATCTGGCCGAGGTGGAGCACTACTGGTTCGTCCACACGTTGACCGGCGCGCCGCAGCTCGAGGGCGGCGACGGCATGGACGTGCCGGCCGGGCGGGTGGCCGGCGACGTGATCCAGGGCTACCGCGACGCGATCGAGGAGAGTGATCGGCGGATCCGGGCCGTGGGTGACCCCGAGGCGCGGCTCGCCGAGCTGATCGACGGCGTGGCGCTCAGCCTCCGGTGGCTG
>NZ_JBFAZH010001530.1:0-1535 GCF_040681735.1 Actinoplanes sp. NPDC051633
CGAGCCGCAGATCGTCAAGAAGCGGCAGCGGCGACTCTCGGGCGTGGACGAGATCGTGTTGTCGCTATATGCCAAGGGACTCACGACCGGGGAGATCAGCGCGCACTTCGCCGAGATCTACGGCGCCTCGGTGAGCCGGGAGACCGTCTCACGGATCACCGACAAGGTGATCGAGGAGATGACCGACTGGTCGCACCGCCCGTTGGACGAGATCTACGCGGCGGTGTTCATCGACGCCATCGTCGTCAAGGTGCGCGACGGGCAGGTCGCGAACCGGCCGTTCTACGCCGCGATCGGCGTCACCCTCGACGGTGACAAGGACATCCTCGGGCTGTGGGCGGGCACCGGCGGTGAGGGCGCCAAGTTCTGGATGAGCGTGCTGACCGACCTGCGCAACCGCGGCGTCAAGGACGTGTTCTTCCTGGTCTGCGACGGCCTCAAAGGCCTGCCCGAAGTGGTCACCCACGTGTGGCCGCGCACGGTGGTGCAACCTGCATCATTCATTTGATCCGCAACACGTTCCGGCTGACGTCTCGCCGCTACTGGGATGAGCTGAAACGCGACATCAAACCGATCTACACCGCGGTCAACGCCACCACCGCCCGGGCCGCGTTCGACGACCTCGCCGACAAGTGGGGCGGCCGGTACCCGGCGGTGATCCGGCTGTGGGACAACGCCTGGTCGGAGTTCATCCCCTTCCTCGACTACGACGTGGAGATCCGGCAGGTGCTGTGCAGCACCAACGCGATCGAGTCGTTGAACGCGCGTTACCGCCGGGCGGTCAAGGCGCGCGGGCACTTCCCGAACGAGCAAGCGGCGCTAAAGTGCCTATATCTCGTAACCCGGTCGTTGGACCCGACCGGGACCGGCCGGACCCGATGGACGATGCGCTGGAAACCCGCGTTGAACGCCTTCGCCATCACCTTCAGCGACCGCTTCCCAGCCGCTGAAACCTACTGATGAACCGCCGGAAACACCGTTAGCGAGACAGTCCCCACGATCAAGCAGGCCGCCTGTGGGGCTCGCAAGGTGGGTTCGGCTAAGCTGCCTGCGAGTATTCGTTGATCAACCCGCCGAGGATCGGGCGTCGTCGTACCTTGGCGGTCGTTGAGGAAGCGACTCGAGGAAGCGGCTCGGGTGGCCGCTGACCCAGTGAGCGATGTGGCCGATGGACTCTTCTATGTCTGTCAAGCGGCCTGCGGGCAGGTGTCGGGGCGGGCGTGGAGTCTTTCGAGGGTTCGGTAGAGCTGGCGGGCGAGGTAGCGCTTGAGGCAGCGCCGGATTTCTTTGGTTGTTCGTCCTTCTGCGCGGCGTCGTTCGACGTAGGCCTGAGCTTCCCCCGGTTTCCCGGACACCATCGCTGAGGCGACACTGGTCGCCGAGGGAGGAGTTCGGATGCCTGCACCACACCCGCCGGAGTTCCGTCAGCGCGCGGTCGAGTTGGCCCGGCTTCGGGACAAACCGATCCGTGAGATCGCCCGGGATCTCGGGATTTCCGAGTCGTGTCTGCGTAACTGGTTGGCTCAGGCCGGCAC
>NZ_JBFAZH010001531.1:0-1532 GCF_040681735.1 Actinoplanes sp. NPDC051633
CCAGAGTGTGGCTGGCATCGGGCACGACGCGCCCTAATACCGGGGGGCGGTTTCAAGGGGTCGTTGCAATGCGGTGGTTAGAGGTTGAGGTCAAGGAGCTTAGCGAGGCGCTCGGCTGGGGTGTCCCAACCGAGTGTTTTGCGAGGGCGGCCGTTGAGTTGCGCGGCGACGGCGGCGAGGTGGCTGGAGTCGTGGGCTGTCAGGTCGGTGCCTTTGGGGAAGTACTGGCGTAGCAGGCCGTTGGTGTTCTCGTTGGAGCCGCGTTGCCAGGGTGAGTGCGGGTCGCAGAAGTAGACCGGCATGTCAGCGCTGGTGCTGAACTCGTGGCGCAGCGCCATCTCGATGCCTTGGTCCCAGGTCAGGGACCGTTTCAGGTGTTGCGGCAGGGTTGCCAAGGCGGTGAGCAGCCCATCGCGGATGTGTTCGGCGCCGCGGCCCGCGCCCAGGTGTATGAGCAGGACGTAACGGGTGCTGCGCTCGACGAGTGTGCCGATGGCGGAGGTGCCGCCTTTACCGATGATCAGGTCGCCTTCCCAATGTCCTGGCACGGCGCGGTCATCAGCCTCAGCGGGCCGTTGGCTGATCATCACCATGGGATGAACGAAGCGGGGATGGCGCGCTGCGGGCTGCCTGCGAGGGCGGCGCACGGCGCGGCCGGTGCGCAGCGCGGTGCTCAGCGCGGTGCGCAGTTCCCGGCGCAACTCGCCGCGGCCTTGGACGTAGAGCGCTTGATAGATCGTCTCGTGTGACACGTGCAGCTCGCTTCGCTCGGGAAAGTCACGGCGTAGCCGGCGGCTGATCTGCTCAGGGCTGTGCCTGCGCTGCAGCATGGCTTGCACGAGTTCGCGCAGCACATGACCAGCGGCGATCTTGCTGGCCTTCGGCCGTGGCCGCCGGTCGTCGGCGCGTTGCTGGGCCGCGTACGGCCGGTAGTCGCCGCTGCCAGGGTGACTGTTACGGCGCACTTCCCGGCTGATAGTGCCCGGCGATCGTCGTAGCTCGGCGGCGATCGTCGCCTGCGAGGCACCCGCCCGGAGCCGGTCAGCGATCACGATCCGCTCGTCCTGCGACAGATACCTGCCGGACACTCGCGACGGCCGGGCGACGGGCGGATGCACCCGCCGCTGCCCGGCCTTGGTCGTGCTCGTGCTGCCGTGCTGCCATCGATGACCAGTCTTGCGGTTGACTCCGACGCGTCGGCAGGCCTCGCTCGTACTCACACCCCGTGTCACAAGATCCAAGAATGCCTGCCGCTCCACATGCAGCTTCTTCGATCCGTGCAGCCGACGATCACCACGGATCTCGAACATCGCAACTCCTGATCAATCAGGCGTTGCAACGATCCCTTGAACTCGCGGGTTGTATTTGGGCGTGTCGCGGCCGCTGCCAGGCGCGCTCTGGGCCACGCCGCAGCCCTGGTTGATCCACGAGACAGGCCCTAGGTGTAATGCCCATGAGCGTTGTTGACGCGGCGTGGCGCCTTGATCAATGAGAAGACCTCCGGCGAGGTGGGAGTTGCGACGCTCTCCACC
>NZ_JBFAZH010001532.1:0-1531 GCF_040681735.1 Actinoplanes sp. NPDC051633
CTCTTCTCACCGTGCACGAACGGGACCAGGGCCAGGCCGACGACGAGCGCGATCGCGAGCACAGCGGCGTGGAACGCCTGCTGACCCCGCCGCGTACGCTGCACGCCCGACTCCCTCGTCCGTTCAAGCGCGAGCGTACCCCCGGCACGCCCAGGCCGTCCGGCCCGTCCTCATCGGCAGCTGCGCCGGCCGGGCAGGCCGATGATCAGAGCGGCGCCGACGGTCAGGTGCATCCCGAGCAGCACCAGCCGGCTGCTCGTGTCGGCACCGCTGCCGAGCGGCCCCGCGAGCGAGAGCACCAGCACGATGCACGCGATGATCCGGTACGTCCGGACCGGCCGGCGGGTGGTGCGTTCGAGCAATGCGAGCAGGGCCCAGGCGGCCAGGCCGGCGAGCAGCGCGGTGACCGCGACGGCGCCCGGGCCGATGTGCTGGATGGTGTCGCCCTGGCGGACCGCCAGGTCGAGGCCCGCCCAGGGGTCGTTGACCGCCCACAACAGGAGCGCGCCGGCCGTCCCGGCGGAGACGGTGATCGTGCGCCGTGCGCGGCACTTCGTGGCCGTGGAAGCGGTGGTCCTCGTCGGACCGGCCTGTTGCATGTCGTTTGCCATGCCGATGAGCATCGCGCCGGGACGCGCGCCGGCACATCGGTCCGCGAGCCGCGCCGCCACTGTCTTTGGTGGGGCGGACCACCAACTTTGGAAGGTGTCGGCCCTGCGTCCCAACTGGTTAGCCTCGGCCCGTGAACACCTTCGCACCTCGGGCCGACGACTGCGATCGCCGTCCCGGCATTGCTGCCGTCGCCACGACGCTGGCTGCGTCCGGCACGCTGACCGCGGTGACGATCCTGGCCTGGTGGATCGATCGCCCGCCCGGTCCGCTGCTGGCGCTCGACATCACGGTGGGTGTGCTGAGCTTGGTGGGGACAGCGCTGATCCTGTGGCGGCCGGTCGCCGGCACTGTGGCGGTCACCGTGCTGGCCGCGGTGTCGCCGGCGGCCACCACGGCGGCCACGCTCGGCGCGTTGCAGGTCGCGCGGCGACGGCGTTTCCCGGTCGCGGTGGCCGTGGCGGTGGCCGGGCTCGCCGCGCACGCCATCCAGGGTTTGTGGCGTTCCAACGACGGCATGTCGTATGGCTGGTGGCTGGCCCTGATCACGATCGGCTACGGCGCGCTGCTCGGGTGGGGAGCCTGGGCGCAGACTCGCGAGGCGCTGATCCGGTCACTGCACGAGCGGGCCCGGCGCGCCGAGGCCGAGCAGGGCCGCCGCGTCGCCGAGGCGCGCATGCTGGAACGCCGCCAGATCGCCCGGGAGATGCACGACGTCCTCGCCCACCGCCTGTCGCTGGTGGCCACGTTCGCCGGCGCGATGGAGTATCGGCCGGACTCGTCCCCGGAGAAGATGGCCCGGGCCGCGGCCGTCATCCGCGACGGCGCGCACCAGGCCCTCGAGGAGCTGCGCGAGGTGATCTCGCTGCTGCGCGACGACGACCCGCCGGTGGGCGATGGCGGGCGTCCGCAGCCGTCGCTG
>NZ_JBFAZH010001533.1:0-1529 GCF_040681735.1 Actinoplanes sp. NPDC051633
CGCGGCGCCGTCGACGCACCCTTCCGGTGACCCCGATGGGAAGCGCGAGACCCTGTTCAAGGTCGCCGATCCGGCCGCTGCGCGAGCGCGGACAAATGCCGCGGGCCCAGGGACACCCTCGAGATCCGGCGATCACTCAGGCGGGAACCGCAGCACCCGGTCGTCGGTCGCCGCCGGAGTGCCGCGGCCGTCGCGGTTGCTCGTGGTCACCCACAGGGCGCCGTCGGGAGCCCGCTCCACGGTGCGCAGCCGGCCGTACTCGTTCTGCAGGAACGCCGTCGGCGTGCCCGCGCCGCCGTTGCCGTCCAGCGGGACCGCCCACAGGCGCTGCCCGCGCAGCGCCGCGACGTAGAGGGTGTCACCGTCGATCGTGGCGCCGCTCGGCGACGCCTCGGCCGTGGTCCAGGTGACGATCGGATCACGGAAGCGGGAGTCGTTCGCCCGGCCCTCGACGATCGGCCAGCCGTAGTTGGCGCCCGGCACGATCTGGTTGACCTCGTCCCAGGTGTTCTGGCCGAACTCCGACGCGTACAGCCGGCCCTGCGCGTCCCAGGCCAGCCCCTGCACGTTGCGGTGGCCGAGGCTGTAGACCAGTGATCCGGGGAACGGGTTGTCGGCGGGGACACCGCCGTCGGGCAGCACGCGCAGGATCTTGCCGTTGCGGCTCTGCGGGTTCTGCGAGTTCGCGGTGTTGCCGGCGTCGCCGACACCCGCGTAGAGGTTGCCGTCCGGGCCGAACGCGATGCGGCCCCCGTCGTGGATGGATGCCTTGGCCAGACCCGAGACGATCACCTGCTGCGTCTGCGGCTGGGCCAGCGTGAACCGCACGATCCGGTTGTCGCGGGCGGCGGTGAAGTAGACGTAGACGTAACCGTCCTGCGCGTAGGTCGGGGAGACGGCCAGCCCGAGCAGCCCGGCCTCGCCGGTCGGCCGCACACCGCTGATCGTCGCCACCTGCACCGGCGCGCTGCCCGGCCGCAGCTGCAGCACCCGCCCGCTGTTGCGCTCCGCGGCGAGCGCGCTGCCGTCCGGCAGGAAGCCCAGCCCCCAGGGAACGGTCAGGCCGGACGCCACGACCTCGGGGTTGCCGAGGTCGGGCGTGGCCTGTGCGGCGGATGCGACACCCACGTTCAGGGTCAGCGCGACCAGCACGCTCCAGACAGCAGCTTTGCGGCGCATGACGCGAAACCTCCATAGACGTTGGTCATTGACGCAAATCAATCTATCCGGTCATCCGAGGCACAGCGACTTGAAGCGAAAAAGCAGACATCACCGCCGGACCGGGTATGTGTCGTTGGTCAGCCAACGCCGCAGGAGGTTCTGCTCCAGCGGCCCGCCCAGGTCCTCGCTGACGCCGCCGGCGAGCGAGTTCACCGACTGCCAGCCCCGCGGGGTCGCTTGCCCGACGAACCGGCGGGCCGGCACGAGTGTGATCGCGAACGCGTTCGCCGTCTCCGCCCGGACCGGGTGACCGGACACGTCGGGAACGTTGAAGCCGCCGTCGATCGGGATCCCGGGCAGGCCGGGCA
>NZ_JBFAZH010001534.1:0-1521 GCF_040681735.1 Actinoplanes sp. NPDC051633
GTCGGCGCCCCGGGCGGCGGAGGGCGTCGAGATCGTGTCGTTCATCCTGCTGGGCCCGCTGATCCAGCGCATCCCGTGCCGCGTGGTCTACGTGGTCGACGAGCCGGATCGCCGCGGCTTCGCCTACGGCACGTTGCCCGGCCACCCGGAGATCGGCGAGGAGGCGTTCACAGTCCGGCTGACCGCGGGCGGCGAGGTCCGCGCCAACATCCGAGCCTTCTCCCGCCCGGGCACCCTGCTGACCCGGGCCGCGGGCCCGCTAGGCCGCCTGGCCCAGTCCTACTACACCACCAGATACCTGAAGTCCCTCAGCACCCACACAACCCGCACCCCCAAGAACTGGTAGCCCACCCACCTTCCGCGACCCGAACACGTGCGCGAGCTACCACGCCGGCCGGCCGCCGGCGGCGAACAGTGGTGGCCCAGCCACCTTTCCGCGGCGCGGATGCGTGCGTGGGCTACCACTTCTGGTCCCGGGTCGGCGGCGCAAGCGAATAGTGGTAGCCCAGAGACGCATCCGCAGCGCGGATGCGTCTGTGGGCTACCACTTTGTTGTGCGGTCCGCGGGGTGTGCGGGCCGCGGCGCAACCACTCACGCAGGTCGCCGGGTGGGCGCATCGGTTTGGACGCGTCAGCGGCCAGATGTGGCCGCCCGGCCCTCGGCGGGAGCAGCGGTCTGCACCACCCACCCGGCTACGACATGAACTTGATCTTGGTCAGAGGTCGGCGACGTCCGCCTGCTTGGCGCGGACCGCCTCGGCCGCCTCCTTGAGGCCGTCGAGCTCGGACGACGTGAGCTCGGTCTCCACGACCTTCTTGATGCCCGTCGCGCCGACCTCGGCCAGCACGCCCAGGTAGACGCCGTTGATGCCGTACTCGCCGTCGACCCACGCGCAGACCGGCAGCACCGCGCCGGAGTCCTCGGCCACCGCCTTGGCCATGCGGGCCGCCGCGGCCGACGGCGCGTAGTACGCCGAACCCGTCTTGAGCAGCGCGACCACCTCGGCGCCGCCGTTGCGGGTGCGCGTGACCAGCTCCTCGATCTTGTCGGCCGGCAGCAGGTCGGAGAGCGGCTTGCCGTTCACGGTGCACTTCGACGGCACCGGCACCATCGTGTCGCCGTGCGAGCCCAGCGTGAGCGCCTCGACGCTCTTCACCGGCACCTCGAGCGTCTCGGCGAT
Organism: Actinoplanes sp. NPDC051633; assembly: GCF_040681735.1. Classification (NCBI taxonomy): domain Bacteria; kingdom Bacillati; phylum Actinomycetota; class Actinomycetes; order Micromonosporales; family Micromonosporaceae; genus Actinoplanes; species Actinoplanes sp. NPDC051633. The sequence continues at coordinate 1,182 of NZ_JBFAZH010001534.1, forward strand.
GAAGTTGGTGAACCGGGCGGTGTCGAGCACGCCCGCCTGGCCGAAGACGCGGTTGTGCGGGAACTGGGTGGCCAGCTGGGCCAGCGCGGTCATCTCGTCGACCGGGTTCGAGACCACGATGACGACGGCGTTGGGGGCGTACTTCGCGATGTTCTCCGCCACCTGCCGGACGATCTTCGCGTTCACCTCGAGCAGATCCATCCGGCTCATGCCCGGCTTGCGCGGCAGGCCGGCCGTGACCACGACGACGTCCGAGCCCTCGATCGCCTCGTAGCCCTCGCCGTTCGGCCCGGTGGTCACGCCGACGACCTTGGTCTCGAAGCCCTCGACCGGCCGGGAC
>NZ_JBFAZH010001535.1:0-1521 GCF_040681735.1 Actinoplanes sp. NPDC051633
GCGGAAGAACCGTTCGCAGCCGGCGTGGACGTCGCTGTTGTGCCGGTCCCAGCCCAGCCCTCCGCCCGGCCCGGTGGTGGCGGCGGCCTTGATGACCATTTCCGCGTCCCGTACGGTGCCGTGCGCGATCTGGAAGAAGCCGGGCAGGAAGGCCGGGCTGCTCTCGTCGGCCAGCGCGACCGCGTGCTCGGGCGGCAGCGTGTACCGGCGGGTGCCCGCGTCGTACTCGACGAAGCCGCCGGCGGCCTGGGCGTTCAACCACTCCCGGGCGTAGTGCACACCGGTGCCGGTGCGCCCGGCCAGTTCGTCCGGGGTGGTCGGACCGTGCGCGGCCAGGTCGCGGTAGTAGCCGAGCCGGTCGCCCATCACCACCAGCGCGCAGTTGAGGGCCGCGCCGACCTCGTCGACGGCCCGGAAGACGAACGCCATCAGCTTGTCGGTGTCGATCTGTGCAGGGGTTGTCGTCATGCCGGGACGCTAGGCGTCCGCCGGTATTAGCATCAATGCAGGAAGCTGAAGGAGCATTAGTGAAGCTGATAGGTCACGTCCGGGGCATCCGGGCGCTGTGCGAGATCGAGGCCCGGGGTTCGTTCTCCGCGGCCGCGGACGCGCTGGGCCTGACCCAATCGGCGGTGAGCCAGCACGTCGCGGCACTCGAACGCGAGGCCGGCCTGCCGCTGGTCGAGCGCGGCACCCGCCCGACCGAGCTCACCGCGGCCGGTCGGGTCCTCGTCCGGCACGGCTCGGCGATCACCGCCCGCCTCGACGACGCCGAGCAGGAGCTGGGCGAGCTCGCCGGGCGCCGGGCCGGGCGGCTGCGCTTCGGCAGCTTCCCGACGGCGCTCACCACCTTCGTACCCATGGCCCTCGCCCGGCTGCGCCGGGAACACCCGTCGATCGTCCTGACCGTGGTGGACGACCACCTGCAGGGACTGCTGCCCCGCCTGACCGACGGCACGCTGGACCTGGCCGTGGTCTACGACCACAAGACGCTTCCGGCGCCGGTGCCGGGGCTCCACCGGGTCGCGCTGTTCGACGACACCTTCCGGGCCGTGCTGCCGGCCGGGCATCGCCTCGCCCGGCGTCGCGGCGCGCCGGCGCTGCACGACCTGGCCGGCGAGGTGTGGGTGGGCGGCCACAGCGGTAGCGCGTGGTTCAGCATCGTCCGGCACTCCTGCCGCGCCGCCGGTTTCGAGCCCCGCACCTCCCTCGCGTCCGACGACTACCGGGCCGTGCAGGCGTTCGTCGCGGCCGGTCTGGGGGTCGCCGTGATTCCGGGCCTGGCCGTCGCCACGACGGTGCCGGGCGTCGAGGTGAGACGGCTGCGCGGCCCCGCGCCGGTCCGGCGGATCAGCGTCGTCCATCAGGGCGGCCGAGCTGCCTCCGGTCCTATCAGGGGCGGTGGTGGGGCTGTGGATGGCGGTTCGCCCGCCGTTCTGGCTATGACGGACATCCTGATCGACATCGCCCGCACGGTGCTGGCCGCCGCGCTCGCCCGCACCGGCAAGAACCCGGCCGGCT
>NZ_JBFAZH010001536.1:0-1521 GCF_040681735.1 Actinoplanes sp. NPDC051633
CCGGCATTAGTGGCCGGGCCGGGGCCTCTCACCCGCACCGACCGGCGGTGCATAGGCTACGAAGATGGACAAATGGGGTCGCAACCAGAACTCGGCCGGGCACCTGCTCTGGCTGGTGCGCACGGGTCGCGCCCGCACACGCGGCGAGCTGCAGAGCTACACGGGCCTCTCCCGCTCGACGATCACCCAGCGCCTCGACGTGCTGCGCGCGGCCGGTTATCTGCGGGCGTCCGGCGTCGAGGGATCCACCGGCGGGCGGCCGGCCGAGCTGCTGGAGCTCGACACCGCGCACGGCGTCGTACTCGTGGCCGACCTCGGCGGCAACCACGCCCGGGCCGCGGTCGTGGACCTCGGCGGCCAGGTGCTGGCCGAGGAGCACGAACCCATGAAGATCGCCACCGGTCCCGAGGCGGTGCTGGGCTGGATCGACGGCGCGTTCCGCCGTGTGCTGGCCGAGTCCGGGTGGGAGGCCGGCCGGGTCCGTGGCATCGGCGTCGGTGTGCCGGGCCCGGTGGAGTTCGACTCCGGCACGGTCACCCAGCCGCCGATCATGCCGGGCTGGGACGGCTACCCCATCGCCGAGCGGCTGGGTCGCACCTGGCACCGGCCGGTCCACGTGGACAACGACGCCAATCTCATGGCGCTCGCGGAGCAGACCGTCCACTATCCCGGCTGCCCGGCGCTCGTGCTGGTGAAGGTGGCGACCGGCATCAGCGCCGGCGTGGTCATCGAGGGGCAGGTCTACCGCGGCATCGACGGCGGCGCCGGCGACATCGGCCACATCCGGCTGCACGAGCACCGTGAGGCACGGTGCGAGTGCGGCCTCTACGGCTGCCTGGCCGCGGTGGCCAGCGGTCTCGCGCTGGCCCACCGGCTCACCGCAGCGGGCACGCCCACGTCGTCGGGAGCCGAGCTGGTCGAGCGGATCCGCTCGGGGCACGCGGAGGCGGTGCACCTGGCCCGGGAGGCGGGCAAGCTCGTCGGCGAAGTGCTGTCCACGGTGGTCTGCATGGTCAACCCCGCGGTCCTGGTGATCGCCGGCGACCTGGCCGACATCCACTTCGTCACCGGCGTGCGCGAGGTGCTCTACCAGAGCGCGCTGCCGCGCTCGACCCGCCACCTCGAGGTCAGCGCGAGCCGGCTGGGCGCCCGTTCGGCGGTGGTCGGCGGGTACGCGATGGTCGTCGAGCAGGTGTACGCCCCGGCCGCCGTGGATGCCGAACTGGCCCGGGTGATGCCCGCGGCAGAACCGGTGACCTGCTGATCTTGCCGTGCAGAATGCCGGTATGCAGTGCGATGCGCAGCCGGTCGAGGTGGGGCTGGTCGGTGCCGGACCGTGGGCCGCGACGATGCACGGGCCGGTGCTCGCCGGACCGCAGACCCGGCTCGCCGCCGTCTGGGCGCGCCGCCCCGAAGCCGCCGCGCAGCTCGCCGCGCGGCTGGACACGTACGCCGCGCGCTCGTACGAGGAACTGCTCGACCGGTGCGAAGCCGTCGCGTTCGCGGTGCCGCCGGACGTCC
>NZ_JBFAZH010001537.1:0-1521 GCF_040681735.1 Actinoplanes sp. NPDC051633
TTATGCTTTTTTGCCCCTGCAGGAACTATAGCGTTCAACCGGCATGGTTGCCCACGACGACCGACCCTAGCGGCCCGGCGCCGCGGCGCCGCGGGCATTTACCGGCCGGTCAGGAGGATCGGCGGGTCAGCACCGGCGCCAGCACCTGGTGTACGTAGGTGTTGGGGTGCTTGCCGGTGAAGCGGTCGGCCAGCGGACCGTATGCGGTGACCGGCACGTCCTGCCCGGTGTGACTGCCGGTGGTCCAGTCGATGTTGAAGCTCAAGGGGCTGCCGGCGACCGGGAAGGGTCCGTCCTCGGCCGACACGCCGTCCCCGGACTCGTCCGTGGTGGCGGTGTCCTCGACGGCCAGGCCACCGGTCTCGTGGTCGCCGGTCACGACGACCAGCGTGTCGCGGTGCCGGGCGGCGTACTCACGCGCCACCGAGACGGCCTTCTCCAGCTCGCCCATCGCCTGCAGGGTGCGGCGGCCGTTGTTGTTGTGCGCGAACTCGTCTACTCCTTCCTCCTCGACGAGCAGGAAGAAGCCACGCCGCTCGGTGGACAGCGTGCTCAGCGCCGTGCGCGTCATGGTGGCGAGGCTGACCGGCGGGTCGTACACGTCGCCCTGCCCCTCCGGCCGCTGCTGGAACAGCTCCTCGTTGGCGAACAGACCGAGCAGCTTGCCCCTGCGGACGGTCGCGAGCTGCGCGGCGGTCGAGACGTACTGGTAGCCGTCGGCGCGCGCCCGGGCGATCAGGTCACCCTGGGTGCCGCGGCTGCCCTCGGTCGGGTCCGCGGCGGGTTGATCGGGGTACGCGCCCGGGCTGCCCGCCGGAAGCCACCAGTCCTCGCCGCCGCCGAGGATCACGTCGGGCTTGCTGACCTCGAGATACTGCCGGGCGATGTCGTCCTGCGCGGCCCGGTCGACGCTGTTGGAGAAGAAGGCGGCCGGGCTGGCGTCGGTCACCTGTGCCGTGGTCACCAGCCCGGTGGCCTTCCCGGCGGCCTTCGCCTGGGTGCCGAGCGTGGGCAGCGGGTTGCCGTTGACGTCGACACTGATCGCGCCGTTGTAGGTGCGCTGGCCCGTGGCCCAGGCGCTCGCTCCGGCCGCGGAGTCGGTGATCGGGGTCTCCGGGTCCCGCGGGCTGGTGGTCAGCTGGCCGGACACCGGCAGCGAATCCATCACGAGCCGGCCGTCGAGACCGGCGTAGAACAGGCGGGCGGCCTCACGGTGCGCGGCGGCCATGCCGTCTCCGTTGATGAAGATGACGTTGCGGGGGGTGACCCGGCCGCTGCCGGCCGGTGCGCTGCCACCCCATGACTGGGCGACGGTCACCCCGGCGGTTGCGACGGTGGCGGCGACGACCGGTGCCAGCCACCGCACGGTACGAACGAACATGGTTCCTCCTCGGCTCCCGACGGGCGACGACGTCGCGGATCGGCAATCGTGGATCCCCGGGCAGGGGTGGGGTAAACGTGACGCGCCCGGCTGGGCGCTCGCGACAACATTTAGGAGTGTTGACAGTTCACATTCCATCA
>NZ_JBFAZH010001538.1:0-1520 GCF_040681735.1 Actinoplanes sp. NPDC051633
CAGACCTCCGAGAAGGTCTGTCCCTTTCCGCGTGAACCTCGGTCGCTAGCCGACGGGCGGGTACGGGTCGTTGCCGTAGGTCCACTCGAACTCGATCGTGCCGTCCGCGCGGTGCACCACCAGCTGACTCGGCTGATTGGCCTTGGCCACCCTCTGACCCGCGTCGATGGCCGGCTGCTTCGTGTAGTGCGCCGAAAGCACCTGGCCGTTGTGCTTGACCTGCCATTGGGTGCCATTGGGCACCACGCTGTACCGCTTGCGAGCCGCCATTGCTGGCGCCTCCTTTCCGTCCGATGCTCTCGAAGCACCGGTTCAGCGGTCCGTGCCCGACGGGCACCGTCAACCACACTGACGTTCGCGGCGACCGCGACGTGAGCGGAGCTGACGCTACGCACATCGGCCAGCTAGGTCAACACCACCAACTGGGGATCTTCCCTCCATGTTTGCGAGGCAAACAACTTATGGTAGTGTCATTAGAGTCGGGTGAGGAGTAGCTATGGCGGGGGCTGCGGACGACGGTTACGGCGACTTCTATAAAGAGGTAGGCCGACGGATCCGTGCTGCGCGAATGAACGCGAAAATCACTCAAGCGGAGCTCGCGGACCTTATCGGATTAACTCGTACTTCGGTGACGAATCTAGAGGCGGGTCGTCAACGAATGCCGCTTCACCTATTCGCGGCAATTGAGCGAGCCGTCCGCGCGCCTGCCGGCTCGTTGCTCCCGCACCTCGACGACGACTCCGTAGCCCAACTCGATCGCACTGTTGGCCGCCATCTACTTTCCGCACCGGACACAACAAAGGACTTTGTGCAAGGCGCCATTGCAGGATTGGGACGAACCAGAGAGGAGGGCCAGGGTGATTAGGTCCGATATTGAGCTCAGAGCTGAACAGTTCTTGCGTCGCCACAATGCGCTGCGGTCCCCTATCGAGGTTTCGGAGTTGGTGACCGCAGAAGGCATAGCGCTAGCATTGCATGAGTTCAGCGGTAATGAATCGGGTTTCGCGCTTTCTCAGGGTGACCAGCGAATCATTGGTGTGAACACGGCCACCGCATACTCGCGTCAGCGCTTTACGATTGCTCACGAGCTCGGGCATATCCTTCTCCACCACAAACCCTTGATTGTAGATCATTCGATTCTACTGAGTAAGCGTGACGACATCTCTTCACTAGGAACAGACCAAGAGGAGATTGAAGCAAACGGCTTTGCTGCGGCGCTGCTAATGCCCGATATTCTAGTCCGTCAAGAACTGGAGAGGGCTACTCGTCAGGACAATTCCTTGCCAGCGCAACGCTATGTCGTGAACCTAGCAAGAACCTTCAAGGTGAGCTCGCAAGCAATGGCCTATCGGTTAGTTAACTTGAACCTAATCACGGGCTGGGTTTAGGTAGCCTCAGCACGTAGATTTGACGCCCCGCCTGCCCATCCCGTCGGCCTTCGTCCACACACCGTGGAGCGGACAGGGCCTGCCTGGGCAAGGTGGAGCACCCTACGTCTGACCGACCTTGCCCAGGCAGGC
>NZ_JBFAZH010001539.1:0-1519 GCF_040681735.1 Actinoplanes sp. NPDC051633
CCTCCCGCCGCCGCAGCCAGGCCTCGTCCGGCCCACTGACCCCCGGGAACACCTGGCGATCCGAGTCCACCAGGCTCACCAGCGCGACGGGCACCTTCAGCACGTTTCGCACCATCGTCGCGAACCGGTCGAAGGCCGGATCTGCGGACGCCGCCAGTCCCGTCCTGGACAACGCCGCCGCAGAGCCAGTCTTCACCCACGAATCCTCACACACGCGACCCGCGACCGGATCGGGGAAGATGGACGGCCCTCGAGGGCTACCTTCCGGTAACACCGGTGAGTAGCGTGGCGGGAGGCGAGCTTTTCGACAGGGGGTACCCGGTGACCACGACGCAGGGCAACCAGGCCGACGTCTCGGAGAAGCAGGCCCGGCAGGTCGCCGAGGCCGCTCGCGAGTCCGAGTGGCGCAAGCCGAGCTTCGGCAAGGAACTGTTCCTCGGGCGGTTCCGGCTCGACCTGATCGATCCGTGGCCGGCCGCGGCGCCCCACGCCGGCGCCGAGGACTTCATGGCCCGGCTGGAGGAGTACGTCCGCTCCGACATCGACGGCGCGCTCATCGAGCGGGAGGCCCGCATCCCCGACGAGGTGTTCCAGGGCCTCGCGCGTCTCGGCGCCTTCGGCATGAAGATCGACCGGGAGTACGGCGGACTCGGGCTGTCCAACCTGCACTACTGCAAGGCGCTGACGCTCGTCGGCTCGGCCAACCCCTCCCTCGGCGCGCTGCTGTCCGCACACCAGTCGATCGGCGTGCCGCAGCCGCTCAAGATCTTCGGCACCCCGGCGCAGAAGAAGGCGTTCCTGCCGCGGCTGGCGGCCGGCGAGGTGTCGGCGTTCCTGCTGACCGAGCCGGATGTCGGGTCCGACCCGGCGCGCCTGGGCACCATCGCCGAGCCCGTCGAGGGCGGCTTCAAGCTCAACGGCGTGAAGCTGTGGGCCACCAACGGCACGGTGGCCACGCTGCTGGTGGTGATGGCCCGGGTGCCGGGCAAGGGGATCACCGCCTTCGTGGTGGAGAGCGACTCCGAGGGCATCACGGTGGAGCGGCGCAACGAGTTCCTCGGCCTGCGCGGGCTGGAGAACAGCGTGACCCGCTTCCATGACGTGTTCGTGCCCGCCGACAACGTCATCGGCGGCCTCGGCAAGGGCCTGAAGATCGCGCTGACCACGTTGAACACCGGCCGGCTGTCGCTGCCGGCGATGTGCGTGGGCGCGGGCAAGTGGTCGCTCAACGTCGCCCGTGAGTGGTCGGCCGACCGGGTGCAGTGGGGCCGGCCGGTCGGGCGGCACGAGGCGGTCGCCAAGAAGCTGGCCTTCATCGCCGCCACCACCTACGCGATGGAGTCCATGCTGGACCTCTCCTGCCTGATCGCCGACGACGACCGCAACGACATCCGCATCGAGGCCGCGCTCGCCAAGCTGTACGGCTCGGAGATGGCCTGGCTGATGGCCGACGAGCTGGTCCAGATCCGGGGCGGGCGGGGCTACGAGACCGCCGACTCGCTCGCGGCCCGCGGCGAAC
>NZ_JBFAZH010001540.1:0-1518 GCF_040681735.1 Actinoplanes sp. NPDC051633
GCATCCTGTGCGTGATCGACGAGTTCCCGGTCCTGCTGGCCGGGAACGACCCGATGGCGACCGAGGCCGTCGGGTTGCTGGAGTCGCTGGCGCGCAAGGGCCGGTCGTACGGCATCCATCTGATCCTGGCCAGCCACACCATCCTCGGCATCGAGGCCCTCTATTCGAAGCGCGACTCGATCTTCGGCCAGTTCCCGGTGCGCGTCGCCCTTCCCGGCGGCGGGGACGTGCTGGAGCCGACGAACGACTCGGCGGCCGGTCTGCCACTGGGCACGGCGGTGGTGAACACGGCCGGCGGCCTCGGCGGGCCACGCGGTGCGACCCGCGGTCACGAGCGGGTGGTGCGCTTCCCCGACCCGCACGCCGACGAGGCGGCCCTCAGCGATCTGCGGCACAAGCTGTGGGGCGCCCGCGATCCCGAGTCGGCGGCGCCGCGGATCTTCGCCGGGTACGCCCACCAGCACCTGGCCGACGACCCGACCTATCGGGCCGCGCTCGCCGGGCGCGCCGGGCGACCCGCCGCGCTGGTCGGCCGGGTGGTCGACGTGAACCTGTCCAGCGCCGCCTTCCCGCTGGACGCCTCGCCGGGCCGGCACCTGGCGATCTTCGGCTCCCAGGCGGTGGGCGCCGAGGTGTTGCAGGCGGCGGCGCTGAGCGTGGCGGCCTTTCATGCGCCGCGTACCGCCCGCTTTGTGATCTCGTCCCTGGTCGCCGAGGGTGACGAGCTGGCGAAGGACCTCGCCGTCGAGATCGGCCACCGCCAGGAGGTCGTGTCGGTCGGCGCGCCCGGCCTGGCGGCGCAGCTGACCTTGGAGACGCCGGGTTACCTGGTGGTGTTCGGGATGGACGCGGCCAGCCCCGGGACGCTGCCGACGCTGCGCAAGGTGTTGCGCGAGGGGCCGAGCCGCGGCGTGCACCTGCTGTCGTGGTGGCGCGGTTTGCGGCGGTTCACCGAGGAGACCGGCGGCAGCGCGGGCCGCGACGCCGTGTCCGGGCTGATGTTCCTCAACTGCCCGCAACAGGACGTGACGCTGATGATCGGCAAGCCCGTCGAGTGGCAGCCGAGGCCCAACCGCGCGTTGCTGCACGATCGTCAGGCGGACGAGTCGACCGTGGTGGTCCCCTTCGTCACGCCCGAGAACGAGGAGCCGTGAGCGATCCGACGGCCGAGCCGGCGACGAGCGAGATCCCGATTCCCGCCCAGGGGAGTCCGGGGCAGGGTGGTCCGGCCGCCGGCGGTCCGTGGGCCGACTATCTGGCCGCCGCGCAGCGCCTCGACGCCGTCCGGCGGGCCGCGAGCGCGGTGAGCACCGAGCACGCTTCCGCGGTTCAGGCCGCTCAGCAGGAGCTGACCGGGGTACGCGCGCGGCTGGCCCCTCAGCGCGCGCGGCTGATCCGCGAGTTCGGCGTACCCGAGAACGGACTCCTGCCGACACCGGCCGACGAGGCGCTCGCCGTGCCGTCGGTGGCCGGAGGGCCGGCCGCCGTGCTCGCCGCCCTGCAGCGGGCGCGTCAGAC
>NZ_JBFAZH010001541.1:0-1514 GCF_040681735.1 Actinoplanes sp. NPDC051633
ACAGCAGCAGGCCCTGTCCGCGGCGGGCGCTGAGCAGCAGCCGCGCCTCACCGGCGGTCAGGCCGAACACGTCGGCGACGACGTTGATGGCCTGCGGCGCCTGCCGGAGCAGGATCTGGGTGGCGGCGTTGGCGATGACGACCTGGCCGAGGTCGGAGCCGAGCAGGTCGCCGACGTCCTGGGTGATGACGGCCAGCCCGGCGCGCCGCTTGCGGGCGGATTTCGCGAGCCGGGACAGGAACCGGGCGCCTTCGCCGTCGCGCAGCAACGTCCAGGCCTCGTCGACGACCACCAGCCGGCGCGGGGTGAGCGCCGAGTGGACGGCGGGGGTGTCGACGTCGCGCCAGATCGCGTCCAGCGCGAGCAGCATGCCCGGCGCGCGGAGTTCGTCGGCGAGGTGCCGGGTGGACCAGCACACCAGGTGCCCGGCCGCGACGGTGGTGGTCGGCCCGTCGAACAGGTCCTTGAACGAGCCGGTGGTCCACGGTGTCAGCCGGGCGGCGAGTGTCTCGGCGGCGGCGCCCTGACCGCCGAGGGCGGCGGCGACGTCACGCAGCAGCGGCGCCTGCCGGGTCCAGGTGCCCGGGTCGTTGGTGATGCCGGCCCGGTCGTAGGCGTCGTTGATCGCCGTGTCCAGGGCGGCGCGTTCTGAGGGTGGCGGCTGCTGGCCGAGCAGCACACTGATCAGGGTGTGCAGGAACAGCGCCCGGTAGGTCCGGGCCTGCGGGCGGCGGTCGCTGGGCGGGATGTCGAGCGGGTTGAGCCGGACTCCGCCGGCGCCGAGGATGATCGTGACTCCCCCGACGGCGTCGGCCAGGCGCAGGTACTCGTTGTCCGGGTCGATGACGGCGACCTGCACCCCGTCGGCCAGCGAGCGCAGCACCTCGAGTTTGACGAAGTAGCTCTTGCCGGCGCCGCTGCGGGCCAGCACGACGCTGTTGGCGTTGTGCTGGGCCCACCGGTCCCACCAGACGATGCCGTTGCTGTCCGGGTTGAGGCCGTACAGCATCCCGCCGGCGCTGCCCGGTTCGCCGGGTAGCGGCGCGGGCAGGTCCGGGGAGGCGAGCGGGAACGCCGACGCGACCGCGTCGGTGTCCATCACCCGCCGCAGGCCGAGTCGGTCGGTGGCCAGCGGCAGGGTGGAGGTCCAGCCCTGCAGCTGCCGCCACGTCGCCGGCTGGGTGTCCAGCAGCACCGACGCGGCGGCCGCCCGCACGCCGGAGACCGCCTCGTCCAGGCCGCCGAGGGTGGGTGCGTGCACGCACAGGTAGAGGCCGACCCGGAACAGTTTCGACTGGCCGCGGGCGACCCGGTCGGCCAGGTCCGCGGCGTCCTCGGCGGCGGCGTCGGTGACCGGGTCGCCGAGCCGGCCCTTCTCCGCGTCGGTGCGCCGGTTGGACTCCAGCCGGGCCCGCTGCCGGCGCAGCCGGGTGGCGGCGACCTGCGCGGTGAGCGGGTCGAGGTAGACGACCAGGTCGAGACGGCCGGGCCAGGAAAGCAGCGGGTCCAGCCAG
>NZ_JBFAZH010001542.1:0-1509 GCF_040681735.1 Actinoplanes sp. NPDC051633
CCGGGCGGACGCTGGAGCGCCCCGGCCGACACCGCCCGCCTGGTCGCCTGGCTGCTGAGCGACGAGGCGGACTGGGTGGCCGGCAACAAGACCCTCGTCATCCTCTCGGCGGCCGACGGCAAACCGGTCTCCTCCGGCACGGTCCACACCGGACTCACCGACCACGTCGTGGCGGCCGGCGGCGCCCTCTATCTCACCAGGGGAGCCAACATCCGCGCCTACGCTCCCTGAGCTCATCGGTGGACGGGTCCGGACGGCCCGGGTCATCGTGCCGACCACCCGCCGTCGGAGGCGATGGTCTGGCCGGTCACCCAGTCCGCCTCGTCGCTCAGCAGCCAGGCGACCAGGCGGGCGGTGTCGGCCGGGGCGCTCCAGCGTCCGCCCGGATTGAGCCGGGTCACCTCGGCCCGGAGGGCGTCGTCGGCGTACCCGGTGTCGTTCGGTCCCGGGTTGATGCAGTTGACGGTGATGCCGCGAGGCATCAGGTGCACCGCGAGGCTGCGGGTGAGTTCGTGCAGGGCCGCTTTGGAGGCGATGTAGGGAAGCTCGGCGGGCATGGCGCCGTGGTACTGCCCGGAGGTCATCCACAGCACGCGCCCGCCCGGACGAGTGTCGTCGTGCCGGGCGGCGAACGCCTTGGCCAGCAGAAGCGTCGCCCGGGTGTTGACGGCGAAGCTGTGGTCGAGCTCCTCGGCGGTCAGGTCCTCGAGGGACTGCATGCTGCCGCGGGCGTGGTTGGCCACCAGCGCGTCGACGTGCCCGAACGCGTCGCGCGCGGTGTCCACCAACGCCGCCGGCGCATCGGGGTCGGCGAGATCCGCCGAGACGTGCTCGACCCGGCCGCCGGCCCGGCGCAGCTCATCGACGAGAGCTTCGGGGCCACCTGGATCCGCGCCCCACGATTGCCCGGCATCATGCGGAGCCCAGGAATGCAGGAGAACCGCGTAACCGTCGGCGACCAGTCGGCGGGCGATGGCTGCTCCGATCGCGATGCGGCGGCTCGCTCCGGTCACGATGACGACGCGGTCGCTCACAACGTGCGGTCCAGCAGCTCGACCAGCCGGGCCGCGTAGCGCCCGTCCGGGTCCAGGTCGGGGCGGAAGTCGGCGATGCTGACACCGAGGAGGTTCTCCGCGGCCGCCAGCGGGGCGAGCACCGTCGCGAGCTGGTCCAGGTCGGGCCCGCCGGGCTGCGGATAGGTCACCGCCGGCATGACCGCGGCATCCAGGACGTCCACGTCGATGTGCAGCCACATCGGCAGAGAAGTCCGGGTGGCCGCCCTGGCCCCCGCCTCGTGTGGGTCGCGGAGCACCGCCGGCGCGTCGACGGCGAGCAGGCCGGCCGGCAGCCGGGCCAGTTCCGCCGCCGAGGCCTGGTCCAGCCCGGCGGTGCGGTGTCCGATGAGGACCACGTTGCCGGCGGCGACCATCGGCGGCGGCCCGCCCAGGCCGGTCAGGCTCGGCGGCCCGTCGCCGGTGAGCACCGCCAGCTCCGAGTCCGCCGTCTCCC
>NZ_JBFAZH010001543.1:0-1507 GCF_040681735.1 Actinoplanes sp. NPDC051633
GGCGATCAGCCCCGACGGGCGACGCCTGGCCGTGGTCGACGCGGATTCGGGCTCACTGGCCTACGCGGACACCGAGGCGCTCACGATCGCGCGGGTCGTGCGGCGGTTCCCGGTCTCCGGCGCGGCCGCCATGGTCTTCGGCCCGGATCTCTACGTCGGCGTGGGCACGGAGGTGACCGTGCTCGATCCGACCACCGACAAGGTCAAGGCCACCTGGACGGTCCCGTCACCGGTCCACGGCCTGGCGCTGAGCCCGGACGGGGGCCGGGCATACGCCGGTGGCGACGGCGAGATCGTCTGGCTGGACGCCCGCACCGGTGCGGTGCAAGGCCGGGCGGAGGTGCCCGGCCTGACCGCGCTGCATCACGTCAGCGACTGACCGCGCGTGTGGTTCCTCCGTCGGCGCGCCAGCGCGGCCATGGCGTCCCCGCCGCTGACGTCGTTCCGGTCGATGTACAGCTGGTGGAGGCGGACCTGCTGCTCCCAGAAGTGCCGCATCTTGGTGAAGACTCTCGAATCACTCATGCATCCAGGTTCTCAACCGGGGACGCCTGGGACTAGTGGCAGATTTGCCACTGTCCATCAACATCCTGCCAACCTCAGGTCTGTGAGCCATCGTTCGGATAGCGGAAGCGGCTCGCGTCCAGATTCAGGCCGGGCGGGCCGACGCTGCCGCCCAGGCGGGCCCTCTTCTTGTACGCGAGCCCGCCCAGCACCTCGAAGACGACCCGGTGCGCGTTGTTCACGGTGAGATCCGCGTGGTCGTACGGCGGGGACACCTCGACCACGTCCAGCGCGACCAGCGGCGTCTCCAGCGCGATCATCCGGACCGCCCGCAGCAGGTCGGCCGCGGTCATCCCGCCCGGCTCCGGCGTCCCGGTGCCGGGCGCGGTGCCCGGGTCCAGCACGTCGATGTCGACCGACAGGTAGATCGCGTCACAACCGTCCCCGGCCCGCGCGATCGCCTCCCCCAGCACCTCGCGGATCCCGCGTTCCCACACCTCGTGCATCAGGTGCCAGGTCATCTCCTGCTCGCGCATCCACTCGAAGACGTCCGGCGGCGGCCAGTAGCCGCGCAGCCCGATCTGCACGAAGTTGCGGCCGCGCACGGCCCCGGACTCGATCAGCCGGCGCATCGGCGTGCCGTGCGATGCGAGGTTGCCGTCGAGGATGTCGGCGGTGTCGGCGTGCGCGTCGAAGTGGATGAGCCCGAGCCGCCCCCACCCGTGCCCGCGGGCGACCGCGGTGGCGGCGGGCCAGGTGATCGAGTGGTCCCCGCCGATGATCACCGGGAAGGCGCCCACGTCCACCACGCTGGCGACCTTGGCCTCGATGTTGCGGTGCGAGGCCACGGTCTGCCCGTGCGGGCAGTGCGCGTCGCCGGCGTCGACCAGGTCGATGAAGTCGAAGATCTCGATGCCGAGATCCAGGTGGTACGTGCCGGGGTGGTACGCCGCCGCCCGCAGCGCCCGCGGCCCGAACCGGGCGCCGGGCCGATAGGTGGTGG
>NZ_JBFAZH010001544.1:0-1504 GCF_040681735.1 Actinoplanes sp. NPDC051633
CCTCCGCCGACGGCTCAGGCTTCTTCTTGCCAGTGGTCACATCGTCCAGTGTCGCGCTCATCACGAGGCCTCCCTCGCCGGGCTACGCCCGGCGGGTCAGGCCGGAAACACCGAAAGATCCACAGTCCCTCTCCATGTCGTAGAGCCTGTCGCAGAATGCGTCGAACGCTTGCGGGTGTTGCTGTTGGCTGGTGCCGACCATTTGTTGCCGCTGGCCGGGTCTGGGCTTGGTGTCAGGCGGTGGCTGCGCGGTAGATTTTCGGGAGGTTGCTGGCGGTGGCTGCGAGTTGGAGTTCGCCCAACGCGGCGTCCAGGCCGCGGCGGGAGAACCGGTCGAGGATTTTCTTGAGGTTTCCGATTGCCGGTTCGACGGTGGCACCGCGTCGTCGATGGCCGCGACGCTCGCCTGCTTCGAGGGCCGCCCGTCCGGGTTCGTCGCGAACATCTTCGCCTTGACCTTGATCCACGGAGGTTTGTAGAGGGCTTTGCCTTCTGCAGTTCGTAATCGGTGTGACATGGCTTGCCGGGCGGTGGTCTGCCGGGGTGGTGGTTGCGGGACGGGCGCACGGGCTGTGGCCTTAGACTGGTCTCGCCCTTTGCCGAGAGCGATCAAGCGAGCCGGTCCGGCAGCGCCAAGATTGGCGTCGCTGCCGTAGCCGGCGTCGGCGAGGACCGTCCCGATGACGTGGTCGTTGTTGCCGGTAACGGCGAGCAGGTGATGGGCTGCCGTCTGCGCGGCCTTCATCATCGGCACGAAGCTGGCCTGGTCGTTAGTGGACTGGCCAACACTCACGGCGAGGATGAGCTGGTCAGCGCTGACCGCGAGCTGCGCGTTGTAACCCTGCACGAATCCCCTGCGGGTAGGCATGATCCGTGATTGCGGATCGGTCGTGTCCGCCACGACCTTCGGCAGGTACTTGGGCTTGCGGTGCTTGCCGGCGCCATCCTTGAAACCGCCAGCGGAGGCGGCCTTGTCGCTGGCGTCGATCGCCGCCTGGACGACACGCCGGGCTCTCAGCACCCGGGTTGACTGCTCCATCGGGACCGGCGGGCGACCCATCGGGCGTCGACCCGCCGCAAGGATCACGGCATGGCGGTCCAGCTTGGCTTGGTGAACGGCGATCTCCCGGGCTAGGTGCGCCTGGGCTTCGGCGAGCCGATGGGGACCGTCCGGGATCCGCCCGACCACCGGTCCGCCATCAACAACGCCAGCAACATGTCCGGGTCATAGCCCGCAGTGCCGACACCGCCCCGACGCCGACGGCTGTGAAACGCGCTGGTATCCAACGCTTCCACCGTCTCCAGCAGGAACCACACCACATGATCCGCGGGCAGTTAATCCCGTATGTCCGGGGCAACAGGAACGGTTGATCACGCTGAACCAGACGATACGACCTAGCCACACCACATAATCCCAAACCAGGATCATCTGGGTCTATGCGACACGCATTCTGCGACAGGCTCCGTAGTCGAGGAACGGGATGAACTCGTCCCAGGCGTCGTC
>NZ_JBFAZH010001545.1:0-1503 GCF_040681735.1 Actinoplanes sp. NPDC051633
GGTCGGGGTGGCCGCGCTCGCAGTACATCAACCGGTCCACTACCGTCTGCACCAAGCGGTACACCGGCGCCAGAACGAGGGCGACCACCCCGGCTCCGAGCAGGGCCGGCAGCGACGTCGCGGCCGGCGTGCCGAGCGCCGCCGCGGCCAGCGCCGCCGTGGCGCCGTACAGACCGAGCAGGACGGCGGAGACCGCGAGCCACACCAGGACCCGGCCGACGACGATGTCGATCCCGTACAGCCGGTGCCGGAGCACGGCGATGCCGAGCAGCGTCGGCAGGCCGCCGATGAGGTAGGCGTTGAGCAGCTCGTCGACCAGCCCGCTCGGCACCCGGTCGAAGGCCAGCCGCACGACTCCCAGCCCGATGTAGATGAACGCCAGCATCATCGCGCCGAGGGTGAACCAGGCCAGCTGTGGACGCTCCGGGCCCGTCGCCCGCCACCACCGCACCCCGAGCGCGCCGGCGTTCACCACACCCGTCACCAGCAACACCCACGCCGCCGCGCCGGCCGCCCAGACCACTCCGACCGCGAGTGGGCCCGCAGCCGTGTCCGGATCGACGCCGGTGGCGATCCCGGCCGCCAGGATCGCGAACGCCGCCAGCTGGACGCGGAACACCCGGGGCCAGCGCGGGCGTCCCGACGGGAACACCGCGATCAGCAGCGGCAGCAGGGGCAGCGTGCCGGCCCACGCCGGGGCGGTCGCGGCGTGCAGCACCCGGGCCGTCCAGCCGGGCTCCAGCGCGGTGGCGGTCACGTCCAGACCGAACAGGACGAGGTTGCACACCGTCATCGCCGTCACGATCCGGGTGACGCCGTGGTGCGGAAGCCGAGCCACGAGCAGTGCCGCGACGACCAGCGCCGACAGCAGCGCGAGCGCCGGGAGGGGCCGCACCGGCACGTGGGGAGCGGGGCTCACCCGGGGACTGAGCACCACGCCGGCGACGAAGAGCGCGCCGCCGATCACCAGCAGGGCAGCTGCCCGCGCCGATGCTGCCGTGCCCGGCCGGTGTGGTGCGCCAAGGCTCGCCGGTTTCATCCGCCTCACCTCCACGTACCAGCAAACGCGCCACGTCGGCAGTCCGCCAGTGCCCATCCGGACGGGCTCGTGGCCGCGGCTCAGGTGCCGCAGAACGTGCGGTACGCGCCGAAGTCCGGCGGCGCCGGGGCGGCGAACCGCTCCAGGCCCGGGCGCTGCTCGTACGGCTCGGTGACGACCTCGAGCAGGCGCTCGAACGGCCCCATGTCACCGTCGGTCGCCGCGCCGAGTGCCTCCTCGACCAGGTGATTGCGGGGGATGTAGAGCGGGTTGACGCGATCCATCGCGGCGGCGTCCGGGCCCAGCGCCCGCCACCGCCCCACCCAGTCCTCCGCCGCGACCGGGTCGACGAACAAGGCGCGGACCGGGTCGATGTCGCCGCGGGCGGCCACGGCCAGCGCGCGGAAGAAGGAGGTGAAGTCGGTGCGGCTCTCCTGCAGCCGGGGGAGCAGCTCGTCGACCAG
>NZ_JBFAZH010001546.1:0-1501 GCF_040681735.1 Actinoplanes sp. NPDC051633
ACTCGCTGCACGACATGGGTGATCCGCTCGGCGCGGCCAGGAACATCCACAGCTCGCTGAAGCCCGACGGCACGTGGATGCTCGTCGAGCCGTACGCGGGCGACACGGTCGGCGACAACCTCAACCCCGTCGGCCGGATCTACTACTCGCTCTCCACGTTCCTGTGCGTACCCAATGCGTTGTCGCAGAGCGGCGGCTACGCGTTGGGCGCTCAGGCGGGCGAGGAGCCGATGCGCCGGGTGGCCACCGACGCCGGCTTCACCCGCTTCCGCCGGGTCGCCGAAACCCCGTTCAACATCGTCTACGAAGCCCGTCCGTAACTTCCGCCGCACCCGAAGGAGCACCGACCCATGACCAACTTTCCCGGTCTGACCCACGTTGCCGTCACGATCAGCGACCCGTCCGTCAGCGTGCCGTGGTACACCCGGCTGATCGGCGCCGAACCCGTCCTGGATGAGGACACCGGGCCGTTCCGGCACATCGTCTATGCCGTCGGCGACGACCTGCTCGGCCTGCACGTCTTCCCGGACGGGTTGCGCGACGGCGACGCCTTCCACCCGTACCGGCGGGGGCTCGACCACGTGTCCTTCGGCCTGCCGAGCCGCTCGGAGCTCGAGAAGTGGCAGCGACGGCTGGACGAACTGGGCGTCGAGCACGGTGGGATCACCGACGCGTCGTACGGGATCGGCCTGTCCTTCAAGGATCCTGACGGCATCGCGCTGGAGTTCTTCGCGCCGCCCGCCTCCTGACGGAACGCGCCGCACCGGCCGGGTTCCCGCCCGGCCGGTGCGTTGCCTCGTCCGCAGTGCCGGTGCCGACCGTTTCGTGGGCGCACCCTCAGCGAGCGATCGACGAGGCAGCGGCCGGACCGGTCACCGACCGGTGGAACAGCATCCACGCGCCGAGGGCCGCGACGGCCAGCCCGAGAGGAATGCCCCAAGGGGACAGCAGAGCCTGATATCCGAAGATGCCGCCGATCACGATCAAGACGGAAATCCAAACCGGAAAGACCCGTGCCCGCAGAGCCGCGACGCCGAAAGCCACCCACCCGATGGCGAACAGTGCATAGCTCGAGATCGTGCCCAGCGCGAACAGGATGGACGGATCACTTTCCAGAACCTCCGGTAGCGGGCCACCGGCCAGCCACGGGACGGCGAAGCTCTCGAACCACAGGTTGCCCCCAAGAGCCATCGTGCCGAGCAGAGCGGCGGAGACGCCGAACGTGCCCAGCCGGCCGGCCCTCGACGCCTGACGGCCGTGCGCACCGATGACGGCGGCCATCAGCACCCAGAAGCCGGTCAGGTAGACGACGCTGCCGATGTTGAAGATGCCGTTCTGGGACGTGGCCGTGTTGCCCTGCTGGTCGAAGGGCCACACACCGCCGGTCTGCCGGCCTACGAGAGCCTGGAGCTCATCGACGAGCAGTACGCCGACCCGGGCCGGCGGTTGACGCCGCAGGATCTCCTCGCCCTGGGTCAACTGCTCTGTGAACACCGCTGAC
>NZ_JBFAZH010001547.1:0-1497 GCF_040681735.1 Actinoplanes sp. NPDC051633
CGAGGCTCGGTCGGTGTGCGCAAGCTAAGAGTGGCAGCTCAGCCACCTTGTTGGGGGCCTGAAATGTGGGTGGGCTACCAGTGTTGTGCGGGCCGCGGGGTGTGCGGCTCGCACCCGGGGTTGCCGCGAAGCGGCTGAGGGTGACCGCTTACTCAGGTCGCCGGGAGGACGGGTGCGAGCGCAGCGAGCTCCCGCCCGGACCGGTCCCGGCGGGAGCGGCGGCCGGCACCACTCACCCAGCTGCGATATGCATCTTGATCTTGATGTGATGGCCGGACCGGGCCGTTTGGCGAACGTTGGTAACACACGGCGGCGACAATGTGAGCGACCGCGAAGATCGAGACGGGGTGAGTGCTGGCGTGGAGCGGGTTCGCCTGGCGCAGGCCGACTCCGGAGAGCAACCGTGGCGCGCCTGGGGACCGTATCTGGCCGAGCGTGCCTGGGGGACCGTGCGCGAGGACTACAGCGAGCACGGCACCGCGTGGGACTACTTCCCGCACGATCACGCACGGTCGCGGGTCTATCGGTGGAACGACGACGGTATGGCCGGGCTCTGTGACGATCGGCAGACCTTCTGCTTCGCGCTCGCCCTGTGGAACGGCGTCGACCCGATCCTGAAGGAGCGGATGTTCGGGCTCGGGGGCTACGGCGGCAACCACGGCGAGGACGTCAAGGAGTACTGGTGGTACCGGGACTCGACGCCCACCCACAGCTGGATGAGCTGGCGCTACCACTACCCGCAGGCCGCCTTTCCCTACGACGAGCTGGTGCGGGTCAACGGCCAGCGGTCCCGCGAGAAACCCGAGTACGAGCTGGTCGACACGGGGATCTTCGACGAGGACCGGTTCTGGGCGGTGGCCGTCGACTACGCCAAGGCCGGCCCGCACGACGTGTGCATCGAGATCACCGTGTCGAACCGCGGCCCCGAGCCGGCGACGCTGCACGTGCTGCCCACGCTGTGGTTCCGCAACACCTGGTCCTGGGGTCTGCCGAACCGGCCGGTGCCGTCGATGACCGGCACCCCGGGCCGCCTGCACGGCGAGCAACGGGGCCTCGGTCATCTCACGTTGCGTGGTGAGGGCGACCCGCCCGCCCCGATGTGTGACAACGAGACCAACGCGCAGCGTCTCTGGGGGCAGCCGGGGACGACGCTGTTCCCGAAGGACGGCATCAACGATCACGTGGTCGACGGCGCTCCCACGATCAATCCGGCCGGCACCGGCACGAAGGGCGCGCTGCACTACGTGGTGACGCTCGGTGCGGGGGAGACGCGGCGGGTCCGGCTGCGGCTGGCGCAGACCGACGACGTACCCGACGACCTTGATCTCGAATTCGACGAAACAATGCGCGCTCGCCTCGGTGAGGCCGACGACTATTTCGCCGAGCTGATTCCGGCGGCGGCGTCGGCCGAGGAGGCGGCGGTGGCCCGGCAGGCGATCGCCGGGCTGATGTGGGGCAAGCAGTTCTACCACTTCGACGTGAAACGGTGGCTGACCG
>NZ_JBFAZH010001548.1:0-1497 GCF_040681735.1 Actinoplanes sp. NPDC051633
CGGTGGGCGGGGGTCGGTGGGTGGCCCGCCGATGGCGCCGCTTGGTCGCCCCCCCGTTTGGGGTCGGCCGCCGACGCGGCGGCCTGGTTGGCGAACGTGATCGCCTGCTGGGCGGCGCGGTCTGCCCGGGCCTTGGCGGCGTTGGCCTCGTCGGCGTAGCCCTGGGCACGCTTGGCCGCCTCGACCGCGCGGTCGGCGTCCTCGAGCGCCTTCTGCGCGTACTGCTGCGCCTCGGCGATCAGCTTGCGGACCGTGAGAACGTGCGCCGCCTGCTCCTGGTCGCGCTGCGCCGCCTCGAACTGCCCGGTGGTCAGGAAGTACGACAGGTAGGAGGCCGGGCCGGCCAGCGCCACCTTCGCGGCCGCTTGGACCTCCGGCCCGCCCTCGCTCATGATCCGGTAAACCTCGACCCGCTCGTCCGCGGACCGTGCCGTGTACTGCCCGGTGCGCAGGAACCGGTGCATGTCCGCCGGCGTGCCCGCCAGCGCCCGCTCGGCGGCGCCCTTGAGGTTCACGTAGGTGCCGGCACCGTTGATGATCGCGTAGATCGCCTGCCGATCCTTGGCGACCTTCCCCGCATAGTTGCGGGTGCGCAGGAACGTCTCGACCGCCGCGTCGTCACCGGTGAGTGCGGTCTGCGCCGCGGTCTTCTCGGCCCCGTCGGGCAGCGTGTCGATCAGCCGCCACACCCGCGCCCGGTCGTCCTGCCCGACCGCCGTACGCCGCTCGGCGGTCAGCCACAGCCGCAGCTGCGCGTCGTCACCGGCCAGTGCGTCCTGCGCGGCGCGCGCGGTCCACTCACCGCCGGTGGTCATCAGCGCGAGCGCCGCCCGCCGCCCGCGGTCCCGCACCACCTCCGGCGGCGCGCCCGCGGCGGTCGCCTCGTTGAGCAGCGCCCGGGTGGCGGCGTCGACGCGGTCCTCCTCTGCGGTGTCCCACAGCAACGAGCGGTTCCAGGCCGAGAGCTCACCGCCGGCTGCCAGCGTCTCCTGCTCGGACTGCAACTGGTCCTGCGCGGCCTGGACGCCCTGCTCGGTCCACTCGGCCAGCCGTGCCTCGTCCTCGGCGCGGGCCAGCGCCTCCAGGTCGACCGCCTGGTTGGCGGCCTGCACCGCCACGTTCGCCGCGTCCACGGCCGCCTGCGCGTGCCGGGCCGCCTCCGCCGCCGACAGCTGCCCGCGCTCGGCCGCCTCGGCCGCCGCGATCGCCTGGGTCACCGCGTTGTCCGCGTGCCGGGCGGCCGACTGCGCATAGGCGAACGCCTCCTCGGACGCCTCCCGCGCCTGCTGCGCCAACGCCTCGGCACGGTCCGCGGCGCGATCCGCCGTCCGCGCCGCCGCCCGGGCCTGCGCGGCCGCATTGCGGGCCCGTGCCGCCTGCTGCGACGACACACCCGACTGGCGGCCCGCCTCGTCGGCGGCGACACCGGCGGCGTCCGCGTTCTGCCCGGCCATCTTCGCCGCCGCGGCCGCGGCGCCGGCCTTCACCATCGCCAGG
>NZ_JBFAZH010001549.1:0-1495 GCF_040681735.1 Actinoplanes sp. NPDC051633
GTGGGCGCGTTCGGCACCGTGGTGGCGGCGGGCGAAGCGGTGGCCGAGGCGACCCGGCGCGGCCTGCTGCCGGCCGCCCTCGAACTGCTCGACCGCGGCTGCCTGAAGGCGGTCGAGGACTGGAAGCACCTGGGCCTGTCGGCGGATGCGGCGGCGCTGCTGCTGGCGCAGATCGACGCTCCGGGTGCGGCCGGGGCCGAGGAGGCGGCGGCGATGGCGGACGCGTTCACCTCGGCCGGCGCGTTGTGGGCGGAGCAGTCGACCGACGAGTTCGAGGCGGAGGCGCTGTTCGCCGCGCGGCGGCTCGCGTACCCGGCGATGGAGCGGCTCGGCCCGGTGCTGACCGAGGACGTCTGCGTGCCGCGGTCGAAGGTGCCCTCCACCCTCGCGGCGATCGAGGAGATCGCCGACCGGCACGGGGTGACCATCGCGGCCATCGCGCACGCCGGCGACGGCAACCTGCACCCGCTGATCATCACGCCGCCGGGCGACGACGCCGCCCGCGAGGCCGCGCAGGCCGCGTTCGAGGAGATCATCGCGGTGGCGCTGGCGGCCGGCGGCACGGTCACCGGCGAGCACGGCGTCGGCCTGCTCAAGCGCGGCGGCATGCGGCAGGAGATGTCCCCCGCAGTGCTGGCGATGCATCAGGCGGTGAAGCGGTCCCTCGACCCGCGGGACCTGTTCAACCCCGGCAAGGTGGTGGGCGAGCCGTGATCGCCGGTTTCCTCGGCCTGGGCGTGATGGGCCGCCCGATGGCACTCAACCTGCTGCACGCCGGCACCCCGCTGGTGGTCTGGAACCGCAGCGCCGCCGCGACCGCGGACTTCCCGGACGTGGCCGCCTCCCCGGCCGAGGTGGTCGAGAAGGCCGACGTCGTCTTCATGATGCTGGCGAACGGGCCGGTCATCGACGACGTGCTGTCCGAGCTGCGGCTGGACGGCACGATCATCGTGCACATGGGCACGACCGCGCCCGAGTACTCGGCCGGGCTGTGCCGCCGGGTGGAGGCGGCCGGCGGCCGCTATGTCGAGGCGCCGGTCTCGGGCTCCCGTAAGCCGGCCGAGGCCGGCAAGCTGGTCGCGATGCTGGCCGGCGCGGCCGAGGACGTGGAGACCGTGCGGCCGTTGCTCGCCCCGATGTGCCACGAGACGGTCGTCTGCGGCCCGGTCCCCCAGGGTCTGCTGATGAAGCTGACCGTGAACGTCTATCTGATCGGCACGGTCACCTCGCTGGCCGAGACGTTCCACTTCGCCGGCGCGCACGGCGTCGACCTGGAGAAGCTGGTGGCGGTGCTGGACGCCGGGCAGATGGCCAGCCCGATCTCCCGCGTCAAGGCCCGCAAGCTGGCCGACCGCGACTTCGAGGCGCAGGCCAAGCTGGCGGACGTGCTCTACAACAACCGCCTGATCACCGATGCCACGCAGGTGCCGATGCCGCTGCTGGAGAGGTGCCAGGCCCTCTACGCGGAAGCGGTCGCGCTGGGTCACGGCGCCGA
>NZ_JBFAZH010001550.1:0-1493 GCF_040681735.1 Actinoplanes sp. NPDC051633
AGGCCGGGGGAGGTGAAGGCGCGGCCGTCGTCGGTGACCACGGCCGACTCGTAGCCCTCCGCGATGCGGTCGGCCAGCCAGGCGATGCCGGCCTCGCCCATGGCCAGGCCGGCCGTCGCCAGGGCGTCGGCGCGGGCCAGGTCGGGGCCGGTCACGGTGACCGAGCGCAGGCCTCGGGCCGGTTTTCCGGTACGCGGGTTCCAGACGTGCTCGCCACGCTCGTACACGCCGGAGGTCGCCACCGCGCCGTCGGTGACCGACAGCACCCAGCTCATCTTGTCGGCTTCCCACGGGTGCCGTACGCCGATCCGCCACGGCCCGCCACGCACCCGGATGTCGCCGCCGGCGTTGATGTAGTGACGCACCGACCCGGCCGCCGCCAGCCGCGCCGACGCCACCTCGACCGACCAGCCCTTCACATACCCGGAGGGATCCAGCCGCCCGGCGAAGTGGGCGTCGAAGTAACCGTCGGTCTCCTTCCACAGGTCGGCACAGGCGTCCAGCACGTGCCGCATGTCCGCGGAGAGCTCGTCCAGCGCGATCTCGCGACGCTGGAAACGGTTGACCTCACTGTCCTGCTTGTACGTGGAGAACCGGGCGTCGACCTCGTGCAGCCACCCGCACACGTCGCCGATCAACTCGGGCCGGTCGAGATCGACGCTCACGGCCGTACCCATGACCTGCTCGACGTGGCGCACGGACGGTGACCCTACGCCGCCTTGTCGAGCGCCGCCTGCAGGCTCTTGACGTAGGCCTCGCTGGTCAGCGTGGCCCCGGAGACGGCGTCCACCTCGGCGCTCTGCGCCTTCAGCGTCGCCTGCTTGAGCTTCGCGACGGCCGGCGGGTTGATCGTGCCGCTGTCGTTGGCCGTCGGGTAGCCGACCTCGACACCGGAGACCTTGCCCTTGGTGACCTTGAGCTGGATCTCGATGGTGCCGTAGACGTATTTCGCGCTGGCCTCGTACGTGCCGTTCTTGAATTTGCCCTCCTCCTCGGCGGGCTCTTCCTTCTTGTCCGCTTCCTTCTTCTTGCCGGAAGCCGCGGCGCCGGCCTCGCCTCCCTTCGCGGGCGGCGGGTCGGCGGCGGGCACGTCCTCGGCGGCCGGTGCGGCGGCGACAGGAACCTCGGGCGCGGACACACTCAGCCGGACTCCCACGATGAGAGCCGCGCCGGTCAGAGTGCCCAGGGCCGCAGCGGTGCTACGTCGCATCAGAAAACTCCATGGGGATGGGGATGGGCGTGGAACTCGAACGGGTCAGAACTCGAATGGGTCCAGGTGGAGCTGGCTGTCCGGCACCTCGAGCTCCCGCAGGGTCGCCACGGCGGCGGCCACCAGGCCGGGCGGCCCGCAGAGGTAGACGTCGCGGCGGTTCACGTCGGGGACGAGGCCCAGCAGGCCGTTCGGGGTGAACAGCCGCCGCGGCCCGGGGTCGTTGCGCGAGCCGACGACGTAGCGGACCCAGGCGTCGCGGCGCTCGGCGAGGTCTTCCAGC
>NZ_JBFAZH010001551.1:0-1493 GCF_040681735.1 Actinoplanes sp. NPDC051633
ATCAACCCGGGACCCATGGCGCCGCCGATGAACCAGCACTCGTCCGCCGGCGGCGTGAAGTCGGCGGTCAGGTCATGGACCCGTCGCAGCCACTGGCCGACCTGGGTCAGCATCGAGTCGGCCGACGTCCAGGCGGGCCAGGGATCCTGGTCGCCGATGGTGTCCCCCGGCAGAAAGGTGAGCATCTCGCGACCCCGGTCGTCGAACCCGAGCGCGCGGGGAGCCGACTCGAGGCCGGCGTCCTGGAGATGCCGCAACACGGCGTGCACCGTCGCCGTCCACGGCGAGGCCCGCTTGTGGACGACACCGTCGATCAGTACGGCGCCGGTGGTGTTGCCGCCGGACAGGGGCACTTCGCTCATCCACCGTGTCTACCGGTCCTCGCGCGGCGGCGACACTGATTTAACTCAGTGGATAGGGCGACTGGGCCCAGGGTGGACGGTCCGACGGCTGGATCGACGTGACCCACTTGACCCACCAGAAGCCGCGGCGGCCCGGGGCCACGATGCGCGCCGGGAACCCGTGCCCGTACGACAGCGGCGAGCCCGCCCGCTGCGTCACCAGCCACACGTCGTCCAGGGTGTCCGCGCCGAACCAGCGCGCGTACCCGGTCACCGACCGCACCTCCACGCTGCGCCACTCCCCCGCCGGCACCAGCGCGCTCAGCCGCACGCCGGCCCACTCCTGGTCGCTGTACCAGCCGCTGGTGCAGTCGAGGGCGGCAGTGAAACTCTCGTGCGGCAGGGCCCGCATCGCGGCCAGGTCGAGCGACTCCGCCCCGACCCGCAGGCGCCACGCCGCCGGGTCCACCCGCTGGATGCCGTCGTCGAACCAGGACGTGACGCGGGGCTGCGCCTTGGGCACCGACCCGGAGAACCGCCGGTCGGTCGCCGCCCAGGTGTCCCACGCCGCCGTGGCCGCCGCGGCGCCCGCGCCCAGCACACCCAGCCGCAGCAGGGCCCGGCGGTCGGCGTCCGCGCGCCGCGGGCGTACCCGATGCAGGACGAAGTGCGCGACCAGGGTGACCAGCGCGCCCACCGCGGCGCCGACGTGGATCTGCATGAGCGTCAGCGGGCCGACGTATTCGGCGTGGCCGGTCGAGTGCAGCAGTCCGCTGCCGATCGTGACCAGGACCAGCACGGCCAGCGTGAGCGACAGCGCCTTGATCCGGCGCGGCCGAGCCGCCCGGCCGAGCCCGCGCCGGACGACCACCGCCTTCCACGGCGCGATCAGCAGGATCGCGAGCGCGCCGGCGGCGTGCAGCTGGATCGGGTCGACCGGCCAGTCGACCCCGATCGCCATGCCGCCCAGGCCGGTGACGCCGCCGGCCACGAGCAGCAGGCCGAGGACGAGATCGACCCGCCGCCCGGCCTGCCTGCTCCGCAGCCTCATGGATCAGACGCTAGGGCCTGTCTCGTGGATCAGCCAAGTGCGAGGCGAGGTCCAGAGTGTGGCTGGCATCGGGCACGACGCGCCCTAATACCGGGGGGCGG
>NZ_JBFAZH010001552.1:0-1492 GCF_040681735.1 Actinoplanes sp. NPDC051633
CCGGGTCGAGCAGCGTCCCGGTCTCGTAGGTGCCCAGTGTGCTCTGCACCGCGTACACCGCATCGGCGCCCAGCACCAGCGTGAGCGAGCCGATCAGCAAGCGGAACGCGGGTGTCCGCACGCCGGTGCCGAGCATGAGGCGCACGGCGACGGCCAGCAGCAGCACGTCCATCGTGGGGTAGGCGGTGGAGACGACCCGCGCCGCCATCGCCTCGTCCGTGGCCGTGGCGGCGGGGCTGATCACGAAGATCCACGCCACCAGGCCGACGCTGATCGACACGATCGCGGCGTCGATCATGCTGGGCAGATCCCATCCCGGGGTACGAGCCCGTACCAGCAACAGCAGGCCGGCAGCGGTCAGGGGGTACGCAACCAGGTACAGCGCATCGGCGAAGTTCGGGTACGCCAGGTCGCCGAAGAACAGGTGGGCGATGTAGAAGGTGACATCGGCGGTGGTCGTGGCGAGCTGGCCGGCCACAAGCAGCCACCAGGCCATCGCCCGCGCCGGCTTGTGGCGCCGGATCCCGATGGTCAGGGCGACGGCAGCCGACAGGCTCAAGCTGCTGTACAGCGCCAGCTGGGTGACGGCGGTCAGGTCACCGGTGCGCGGCGCGAGGCAGTAGAGCACCACAACGATCGGCGCGAACGCCAGGTACACCGCCCACGGGGCCATCCGGCGCTCAGGCGCCACCCGCACAGGGTCGAGCACGAACCCACCTCCGTCGCCCGTCGGGACTCTCCGGCGACGAACCGAATACCACGATGGCCGCCCTCGGGTGCGGGGCGACTCGAACACGGTTGCAGTTCCGGAGCAAAAACCGGCATCCGCGACGCCGGGCTTACCCGAGGCGCCGTAGCGCTGTCTCGATAGCGGCCTCGACCCGGGAAGTCATGCGGGGCACATCGACGGGACGGCGCCCAGCGACCTGACCACGGATCCACTTCGGCCCGCTGTCGTCATAGTGCAGCAGGGCATACAGGTCCCACCACGGATCGAGAGTCACCCCGGCGATCGACTCATAGAGCGACCGAAGCTGCTCCGACCACTCGGGCGAGTAGAGCGCCGCCAAGTATCGCCGACAGTGCCCGACGTCAATCGCGCGCGCCCCCCGATGGATGGAGTTCCAGTCGGTCAGTCCGGTAATCCTCCCGCGCGACCACAGCATGTTGACAGGCAGGAGATCGCAGTGCAGAAAGACGGCAGTGTCCTTCGGCGGCGGCGCCGCCATGACACCGAACGCCGCCTTCCACACGGCCGGCTTCTGTGCGTCGACCGGCACCCGAAACCCGTCCAGAGGAGCGATCCAAGAATCCGTCCACGGTCTGAACATCTTCGCGGGCAGATCGAGAGAATGCAGCAAGACAGCAATCTCCGCGATCCTCGTCATCCACGACCGAGGTTCCGCCGGATTGAGGTCAACATGGCCCTGCAGCCGTGTCATCAGCAACGATGGCGCGCCCCCCGTCGCAGCACCAGCAACATCAGTAGCCA
>NZ_JBFAZH010001553.1:0-1491 GCF_040681735.1 Actinoplanes sp. NPDC051633
AGCGGGTGCTCCTCCCCGTCGTGCTCCTGCTCGTCCTCATGGTCGGGCTCGGTCTGCTGGTCACCAAGGTGCTGCAGCACGACTGGCCGTTCACCGCCGAGGACGGCGTCAACCGGGAGCTGGCCGGTGACCGGACCGGCTTCTTCAACGGTGTCACCTGGTTCTTCAGCATGGTCGGGAGCACCCCGGTGATCATCGGTGTGACCATCGTCGTGGCGTTGATCCTGCGCGTCCGGCTGCACCGCTGGCGGGAGCCGATCTTCCTGTGCCTCGGGGTGGCCGCGCAGGCCGTCGTCTTCTTCTTCACCACCCTGATCATCGACCGGGCCCGGCCCGACGTGCCCAAGATGGACGAGCAGGAGCACGACGGGGAGGAGCACCCGCTTGAGGGCTTGCAGCACGATCGGCACGGGGCTGCTGTACCCCGTACCCAAGATCATCAACGCCTGGCGGCGACCTCGGGTTCGATTCCCTCGACCGGCACCGGTGTGCGCCGCCTCCGGCCCCGGGCGCCCTCGAAGGCGGCGGTCGTCACCGCGACCACGGCGATGCCGAGCAGCCATCCGGCGACGACGTCACTGGTCCAGTGCACACCGAGCGCGATCCGGCACAGCCCGGTGATCAGCGTGATCACCACCGCTCCCACCCAGAGCGCCGGCCGGGCGCGCCGGAACGGGATCAGCACGAGCAGGAACACCGCGCACGTCAGCGCCGCGTTGGCCGCGTGGCCGGACGGGAACGAGTAACCGGTCGCACGGGCCACCGGGTCGAGCAACGACGGCCGGTCCCGCTCGATCAGGAGTTTGAGCAACGCGGCGACCACCCCGCCGGTGGTCATCGTCACGATCACCCACCAGGCCACCCGGCGGGCGTTGCGGCGGAAGAGCCAGATCACCAGGCCGAGAGCGGCGATGCGCAGGCCGGTCGGCGAGAAGATCCAGCTCCACACGAGCATCGCGTCGACCAGTGCCGGATGGCCGAGCGCCCACGTGTGCGCGTCGTTGGCGATCCCGCCGTCCAGGGAGCGCAGGGGCGCCCAGTTGCCGGACACGAAGGCGGCGAGCAACGCGAACGGGACGAGCAGAACGACGGAGAGGACGGCGGACACGCCGAGGCGCAGCGCGAGGGGACGTTCAGCCGGCATACCGGGGCTTTACCCCCGGTTCACCGCTTCGTCACCTGTGCCGGCCAGTTTCCGCAGAATCGTGGCGAGGGTCTCGCGGTCGTCGTCGTCCAGCGTGCTGAAGAAGCGGCCGGCCTCGGCCTGCCGGGCCGCGCGCAGGTCGTCACCCGCCGCGCGGCCCTGGTCGGTCAGCGCGATCAGTGTGGCCCGGCGGTCCGCCACGTCCGGGCGGCGCTCGACCAGACCGCGCCGCTCCAAGTGGTCGATCACCTCGGTGGCCGAGCGCGGGGCGATGTGCAGGTGCTCGGCCAGGTCGGAAACCCGCTGCGGGTCGTCGCGCATCAGCACGCTGAGCGCGCGGAACTGCG
>NZ_JBFAZH010001554.1:0-1491 GCF_040681735.1 Actinoplanes sp. NPDC051633
CGCGGCCGCCCTGGACATGTCTCCCGGCAGCGTCGGCACCACAGTGCGACGCGCCGAATCCGCCCTTCGCAAGGAGTTGAAGAGCCATGCGTCATCCGACTGACGGCACCCTGCGCCGGCTGCTCGACGAGCCCGCCGGCGTGGCCGACACAGACCGCGCGCACGTCGCCGACTGCCCGGTCTGCCTCACCCAGCTGACCACCGTCCGCGAGGACGCCGCGCTGACCGCCGCGTTCTTCGAGGCCGGCGAGCCCGCCGACGTCGACGCCGGATGGTCCCGGCTGTCCCGGGCGATGCAGGCCGAGAGCCCGCACCCGGTCGCCGCGCCGGCCCGCACCTCCCGCTGGCGGGCCGCGCTGCGCAGCCCGGTGATCGCCGTGGTCGGCGTGATCGCCGTGCTGGGCGGCGCCGGCGCGGCGGCCGCGGCCGACTGGATCCCGATCTTCCGGACCGAGACGATCGCGCCGATCACGCTCAGCAAGTCCGACCTGGTCGGGCTGCCCGACCTGACCGCGTACGGCGACGTGAAGCTGATTCAGCAGCCCGACGTCCACGCGGTCGACGACGCGACGGCGGCGCAGAAGGCGACCGGGCTCACCCTGCCGCGGTTGAGCGAGTTGCCGCGCGGCGTGGTGGGAGATCCCACCTACCAGGTCGCCGGCAAGGTCACCGCGCAGTTCACCTTCTCTGCCGAGAAGGCGGCGCAGACGGCGGCGGCCATGGGCAAGTCCCTCCCGGCGGTGCCGCCGGGCCTGGACGGCAGCCAGTTCCGGCTGAGCGCCGGCCCGGGCACCGCCGCGGTCTGGGGCGAGGGACGCGGCGTACCCGCACTGATCGTGGCCCGGGCGGTCGCACCCACCGCGTACTCCTCGGGGGTGCCTTTCCCGACCGCCGTCGGATACCTGTTGTCGCTGCCGGGCCTGCCCGAGAACGTGGCCTCGTCGCTGCGCAACTTCACCGGTGACGGCACGACGCTGCCGCTGCCGGTGAACTCGACCTACCTGACCGCCCGCACCGCCGACGTCGGTGGCCGCACGGCCACGGTGCTCAGCTCGCGGGACGGCGTGATGGCCGGCGTGGTGTGGGTCAGCAACGGCGAGGTCACCGTGGTGGCCGGGTCGATGAGCGGCGACGAGGCCCTCGCCGTCGCGCGGGAGCTGCGGTGACCGGCGAGGCGGCGGTCGAGGCCGCGCGGCAGCTGGTCACCCAGCTGCCGCCGGCGGCCGCGGTGTGGTGCTCGGGCCTGCGCAAGCGGTACCGGCGGCAGCAGGCGGTCGACGACGTGTCGTTCACCGTCGGGCGCGGCGAGGTGGTCGGCCTGCTGGGCCCGAACGGCGCCGGCAAGACCACGGTGATCAAGATGCTGCTCGGCCTGGTCCGGCCGGACGCCGGCGAGGTGCTGCTGCTGGGTCGCCCGGCCACCGACCCCCGATCCCGGGTACGCGTGGGCTACCTGCCGGAGCTGTTCCGCTACCAGCCGTGGCTGACCGC
>NZ_JBFAZH010001555.1:0-1490 GCF_040681735.1 Actinoplanes sp. NPDC051633
GGCGTAATTGGGGTGCTGCGACTTCAACTTCTGCTGACCGCCACCCCGGCCCCGTTCAACGCCTCACGGCCGGGGCCGGAGGCTCCCGCTCAAAGCTGTGCCCCAGACCCGGCGACGAGGTAAACGATCATGATTTCCCGGCGAAGCTTCTCGAGTTGGTACCGCAACCGCCACGTGTGGGTGGCGGTGATCCTGCTGGCGACGTCGGCCGGCGCGGCCGTTGCCCTCAACTCGGCCGGCGCGGAGGCGGAGCCGGCGGATCTGCAGGCGCAGATCGTGACCCGGATGCGCACCACACTCGAAGAATCCAACCCGGAGCAGCACCAACACGCCGGACACAATGTTCAGCAGGAGGCCACCGAGAAGGGGCGGCCCGCAATGGTCTGCGGGGTCCGCGTTTACGGCTACGAGCCGGCCCAGGTCACCGCGCTCGCCGATGTGCAGACGGTCTACGGCTTCCACCTCTGCGGGGTCGTCGAGCAGATGCGACCCTGGGACGTGGCGGTCAAGCTGGCCGGCCCGGTCATCATGAACATGTCCACCGAGCCTCCGGGCATCCAGGTGGTCGAGGCCACCGCCGACGTCAAGTACGTCGACCGGCTGCGTGAGATGTTCCCGGACAAGTACGCGCAGCTAGCGCTCAAGGAGGCGCTGGTCGACTCGGAAATGGCCGACATGCGCCGCCGATATGACGCCGCGGCCGGACTCTGACCACGCCGGTTCACCGTGTAGCTGTCGGGGCCCCTGCTGCGCTTGTCGCTCGAGGGCCGGCCCGCTTGGCCCCGGCCGGTCAGTCGTCGACGAGGATCGCGTACAGGTCCGAGTCGCGCCAGCCGTCGCGAATGTAGGCGGTGCCACGCATCCGGCCCTCGTACCGCATGCCGATTCTTCGCAGGACTGAAGCCGAGGCGACGTTGCGCGGGTCGCACGTGCCGAAGATGCGGTGGCGTCCGTGCTCGTCGAAGCCCATCCGCAACAGCTCCCGCGCCGCGACCGTGGCTATGCCCTGACCCCACAGGCGTGGGTGCACCGCGTACGCGATCTCGCCGGTGCTCGGGCCGTGCAGCCTAAGTTCGGCGCTGCCGACGACCTCACCCTCGACCAGCACCGCGAACATCAGCCGATCCGGGGACGCCGCCACCACGGCCCGCATGTATTCCTGCGTCTGCTCGTAGGTGTTGGGTCCCCACGCCTGATAGCGGCAGGACTCCGGCAGGCGAGCCCATTCGTGGACCGCGGCGGTGTCATCGAGCGTGAGCGGGCGCAGTGTGACGGGCACGGCCGCACGCTAGGTCAACAGCTGGGCAGGCGGCAACCGATTCCGGATACGAGGGGCTACGTCCGACTGGGTGTCGTCGTCGATGTCCAGGACACCGTTCTCTGCGCTGGTGGTAGGGCCGGCCGGGAGGCAGGGGCAGTGCTGCTGTGATCGCCCGCGCGATGGTGTGCACGGCGCCCTGGAAGCATGTCGTGCACCCAGCTTTCCAGGT
>NZ_JBFAZH010001556.1:0-1486 GCF_040681735.1 Actinoplanes sp. NPDC051633
CTGGGGCTGATGCCGCCGGAGCTGCTGCGGATCCTGGACGTCGACATCCCGGTGCTGCGCCGGGACCCGCACTACTTCCTGCCCGCGCCGGGTCCGGCCGGCTCGCCGTTCCTGCTGTTCGGCAGCGACCGCGCCGCGACCAGGGCGCAGATGGAGCGGTTCTTCTCGCCGCGCGACGTCGCCGCGGACGAGGCGATGGCGGTGGAGATCGCGGCGTTGCGGGCCGATCTCGCGCCGGCCTGGCTGGCCGAGCCGACCTCGATCGAGCAGACCGCCGAGCGCTACATCCGCCCCCAGCTGCAGAGCACCTTCATCGACATGATGCGCGGCTCGGTCGCCGACTACCTGTCGCGGTTCGGATTCAAATCCGAGTTCCTGATGAGCATGTACGCGGTGACCGACGGCATCTCCGGCCTCAACGCGGGCCCCGACGACCCCGGCACCGGCCACAACTTCCTGGCGCACAACATGTGCCGGCTGCCCGGCGCCGACGGCACCTGGATGATCGCGCAGGGCGGCATGGGCGCGGTGTCGCGCACCTTCGCCGACGCGGCCCGGCGCGCGGGCGCCGAGATTCACACCGGCTCGCCGGTCAGCGCGGTGACGGTGGAGGGCGGCGCGGCCAGGGGCGTGGAGCTGGCAGACGGCCGGAGCATCACCGCGCGGGTCGTGCTCGGGTCCTGTGACCCGTACTCCCTGATCGATCTCGTCCCGTCCGGGGCGCTGCCCGCGAGCCTGACCGACCACATGGCCGCGATCAAGCGGCCGGGCACGACGATGAAGGTCAACCTGGCGCTCACGGACCTGCCGCGCTTCTCCTGCCTGCCCGACGATGCGCCGTCGCCGTTCGGGTCGACGATTCACCTGCTTCCCGGCTCAGCGGGCCTGGCGGGGCAGGGCGAGGGCGACTCACCGATGGCGGCGCTGCGCGACATGTGGGCCGACGTGCAGGCCGGCCGGCTTCCGGAGGAGCCGACCATCGAGTGGTACCTGCACACCACCGTCGACCCGAGCCTGCAGGACGAGCAGGGTCACCACTCGTCGGCGCTGTTCGTGCAGTCGGTCCCCTACGAGCCGACGGGCACGACGTGGGACGAGGCGCTGCCCGGCTACGTCGACAAGCTGCTGGCCATCTGTGACCGGTACGCGCCCGGCACGAGCGACCTGGTGGCCGACATGATGCCGCTCACCCCGCCCGGCATCGAGAAGCACTTCGGCATCACCGGCGGCCACATCCACCACGTCGACAACACGGTGGCGTTCGACCGGCGGATGCCGTATGCAACGGGCCTGGACGGCCTGTACGCCGGATCCGCCGGCGCCCACCCGGCGGGCAGCGTGATCGGCGCGGCCGGCCACAACGCGGCCCGCCGGATCCTGCGTGACCTAGGCCGTGTTTCGTAGTCCGGCCGAGTGCGAGGCGAGGTCCAGAGTGTGGCTGGCATCGGGCGCGACGCGCCCAAATACCGGGGTTGTATTTGGGTGC
>NZ_JBFAZH010001557.1:0-1482 GCF_040681735.1 Actinoplanes sp. NPDC051633
CCGGTCCCCCAGGGGGTGCAGGTGGCGGTGTGCCGGGTCGTGCGCGAGGCGCTGAGCAACACGGCGCGGCATGCGGGTCCCACCGATGTGCGCGTGAACGTACGCCGGGACGGGCCGGACGTGGTGGTGAGCGTGGCCGACAGCGGGCCGTCCGTGCCGGGCTGGCGGCCGTCGCCGGGCGCCGGGCACGGCCTGGCCGGGCTGCGCGAGCGGATCGGCAGCCTTGGCGGAGAACTGCTCGCCGAGCCGGTGGACGGCGGCTTCCACGTGACCGCGCGGATCCCCGGTGAGGCGCCGGCGTGAGCGACGTGCGGGTGCTGCTGGTGGACGATCAGCCGTTGTTACGGCGCAGCCTCGCGATGATCATCGACAACGAGCCGGACCTGGCCGTGGTGGGGGAGGCCGGCAACGGCGCCGACGGCGTTGCCTGCGCCCGTGCCACCCGCCCGGACGTCGTGCTGATGGACGTGCGGATGCCGCGCGTCGACGGCCTGGAGGCGACCCGCCGGATCTGCGCCGACCCGGCGCTGGCCGGCACCCGCGTCGTCGTGCTCAGCATGTTCGAGCTGGACGAGTACGTGTACGCGGCGCTGCGGGCGGGCGCCTCGGGTTTCCTGCTCAAGGATGTCCGCCCCGCCGACCTGATCGATGCGATCCGGCGTACCCATCGGGGTGAGTCCCTCTTCGCACCCGCGATCCTGACCCGCCTGGTCTCGCATTTCGTGGCCGCGCCGCGGCCGGAGCGCAAGCCGGCGGCCCTGCGCCGGCTGACCGAGCGCGAGGTCGACGTGCTGACGCTGATCGGCGGCGGTCTGTCCAACGACGAGATCGCGGCGGCCCTGGTCATCTCGGTGAAGACCGTGAAGACGCACATCACGCACCTGCTGGCGAAGCTGTCGGCGCGGGACCGGGCCCAGTTGGTGATCGTGGCTTTCGACGCCGGGCTGGTGCGTCCCCGGTCCTGAACGCATGACGATGCACCGGCGGAATTCGGGGCACACGAGGAGTGAGCCGAGGCCCTAGAATGAGCGACCTTCAGATCTGTCCAAGGAGGACACGTTGACCGTCGTTTCCCAGTCAAGTACGGGGCCGCTGGGCTACTGGAAGGGCTGCTTCAGCAAGTACGCCACCTTTGAGGGCCGGGCTCGCCGGGCCGAGTACTGGTGGTACACCCTGTTCAACGCAATCATCTACTTCGTGGTCGGCTTGGCCGCAGTGCTGATCGGCAACGCCACCGACACCCCGGCGCTGGCCGGCGTGGTGATCGTCGTCTACGTCCTCGCCGTGCTGGTTCCCTCGCTCGCGGTCACCTGCCGGCGGCTGCACGACATGGGGCAGACCGGCTGGTGGCAGCTGCTCAGCATCGTCCCGCTCGGCGGCTTCGTGGTGTTCGTGATGACGCTCCTGCCCGGCACCCAGGGCCAGAACCAGTACGGTCCCGACCCGCGCCAGGTCGGCTGACCCACACCGGGCGGGCTGACC
>NZ_JBFAZH010001558.1:0-1482 GCF_040681735.1 Actinoplanes sp. NPDC051633
CAATTTTTTGTTGTATCAATTTGCCTAACTTATCATCAATCTCAATATTGATTTTATGCTCATTTGAGCGTTTTATCCGTTCCCGAGGCAGTGCGGGCATCGCCACCCCCTGTAATCAAGCGGCCTCGGCCACGGCTTTCTCCACCGCGCTGAGCAGCATCGGAACCTGATCGGCCGGCAGACCGCCACCCTGCGCAAGGTCGGCGTTACCGCCACCCCGGCCGGACAGCGCACCCTTGACCAGATCGCTGGCGGAGAGGCCACGGCCCTTGGCGGCCGCGTTGAGCGCCACGATGAGAGAGGCCTTGCCGTTGGACCGGGCCGCGACCGCGACCACCGCCGGCCGGCTCTGCTCGATCCGGCCGCGGATCTCCTGGGCCAGGGTACGCACGTCGTTGCCGGCCGCGCCCTCCGGCGCCTCGGTGCCGACGAACGCCACGCCACCGATGTCCCGGGCCTGCCCGGCCAGCGCAGAGGCACCGCCGAGCACCATCTGCGCCCGCAGTTTCTCCAGTTCCTTCTCCGCGTCGCGCAGCGCGGTGACGGTCTGCTCGACGCGGTCGGCGACCTGATCGCCGGGCACCCGGAACAGCTCCGCGAGCCGGGAGACCAGGAGATGTTCCTTGGCCAGGAAGCCGAACGCGTCGATGCCGACCAGCGCCTCGACCCGGCGCACGCCGGAGCCGATCGACGCCTCGTTGAGGATCTTCACCAGGCCGAGCTGACCCGAGCGCGCGACGTGCGTACCGCCGCACAGCTCACGGGCGTAGTCGCCGACCTCGACCACCCGCACCTCGTCGCCGTACTTCTCGCCGAACAGCGCCATCGCGCCCAGCCGGCGCGCCTCCTCCTGCGAGGTGATGAACGCGTGCACCTCGAGGTCGCGCAGCAGCACCTCGTTGACCTGCTGCTCGACGTCGTTCAGCACCGCGGGGGACACCGCGCCCGGGGTGTTGAAGTCGAACCGCAGCCGGCCGGGGGCGTTGAGCGAACCCGCCTGGGTCGCCGACTCGCCGAGGAACGCGCGCATGGTCTGGTGGATCAGGTGCGTCGCGGTGTGCGACCGGGAGATCGCCTTGCGCCGGGTCACGTCGATCTCGGCGAAGCCGGCCTCGCCCACGCGCACCTCGCCGCGCAGCACCCGCGCCTTGTGCACGATCAGGCCCGGCACCGGCTGCTGGACGTCGACCACCTCGAGCCGGCCACCGCCCACGTTGATCAGACCGGTGTCCGCCTGCTGGCCGCCGCCCTCCGCGTAAAACGGGGTCGAATCCATGATCAGCTCGACGAAGTCGCCCTCGCCGGCCACCTGCACCTGAGCGCCGTCGCCGCCGAGCACCGCGCGCACCCGCGACTCGCGGCTGACCTCCTGGTACCCGGTGAACTCGACCGGGCCGCCCGCGTCGAGCACCGCACGGTACGCCGACAGGTCGACGTGCCCGGTCTTGCGGGCAGCCGCATCGGCCTTCGCCCGGGAGCGCT
>NZ_JBFAZH010001559.1:0-1480 GCF_040681735.1 Actinoplanes sp. NPDC051633
CCGCCACCCCGGTGCTCCCGGCCGGGCTGGCCGGCGCACCGCCCCCCGTCGCGGCCCCGCCGTCCGCGGCGCAGTCCACGTCGGCGCTGCAACAGGCCGGTCTCGCCGTGCGCCCCGCCGCTGACGACGCCGCCGCGGAGCAGGCGGTCCGCGAGGGGGACGCCGACGCCGCGGTGCTGGCCGGCCCGCGGGTGATTGCGCTCGACGAAGAGCCCAGAGACGTGGTCGACGCGCTCAGCTCGGCGCCGCGGGTCCAACTCCTCGAGCCCTCGGACACCGACCCGTTCGTCCAGTTCGTGGTGCCCTTCGCGCTGGCCTTCGTCTTCTTCCTGACCTCGTTCACCTTCGGCCTGCAGATCGCCCAGAGCGTCACCGAGGAGAAGCAGACCCGGGTGGTCGAGATCCTCGTCGCCGCTGTGCCGCCCCGGGCCCTGCTGGCCGGCAAGGTGGCCGCGATGACGCTTCTCGCGTTCGGCCAGATCGCCCTGATCGGGCTGGTGGCGATCGCGGGCATGCGCATCGCGGACGTGGAGCCGGCCATCTTCGGCGTGATCGGCCCGGCGATCGGCTGGTTCATCCCGTTCTTCGTCGTCGGCTTCCTCATGCTGGCCGCGCTCTGGGCCGGTGTAGGCGCGCTGGCCGCCCGTCAGGAGGACCTGGCCGGCGTCTCGGCGCCGCTGCAGATGGCCATCATGATCCCGTTCTTCCTGACCATCTTCCTGTCGGACAAGCCGGCGGCGGTGGCGGTGATGTCGTACTTCCCGCTGACCGCGCCGGCCGCGATGCCGGTCCGCTGGTTCAACGGCGACGCCGCGATCTGGGAGCCGTTCGCATCCCTGCTGGTCCTCGCCGCGACCGCGGTGGTCCTGCTGGCGGTGGGCGCCCGGATCTACGAGGGCTCGCTGCTGCGGACGAACGGCCGCACCAGCTTCGCCACCGCCTGGCGCACCCGCTCCGTCGTGTCCTAACGTGCGGCGGATGACGAAAGAAGTGCAGATCACGTTCGACTGCGCCGACCCGGCGCTGCTGGCGGGCTTCTGGGCCGAGGTCCTCGGGTACGAGGTGCAGGGCCCGCCACCGCCCTACGAGTCGTGGGACGAGGCCCTCGACGCGTGGAACATCCCGCCCGAGTTGCGCAACAGCCGGTCGGCGGTGGTCGACCCCAAAGGCGGCGGCCCGCGGATCTTCTTCCAGCAGGTGCCGGAGGGCAAGACGGTCAAGAACCGGGTGCATCTCGACGTGCGGTCCGCGCCGGGCCTTGAGGGTGACGAGCGGATGGCGGCGCTGGAGCGGGAGGCCGACCGCCTGGTCGCACACGGCGGAACCAGGCTCCGGCGCCAGGACCCCGAGCCGCCGGCGGACGCCGGCCACATCGTGATGGCCGACCCCGAGGGCAACGAGTTCTGCCTCGACTAGGCCGTGTTTCGTAGTCCGGCCGAGTGCGAGGCGAGGTCCAGAGTGTGGCTGGCATCGGGCGCGA
>NZ_JBFAZH010001560.1:0-1476 GCF_040681735.1 Actinoplanes sp. NPDC051633
GCCGTCCCATGGCCCGGCGGCGTGGTCGGCGGTGTGCTCCTCGGCGTGATCACCGTGGCGCTGCTGCTGGCGGCGCGGCGGACGGTGGTGCGGCGGCTGGTCGCGGTGGTCGCGCTCGGGGGAGTGCTGGGCGCGCTGCCGGTGCGGTTGCTCGCGCCCGGGTGGCCGCCGCCGCGCTGGCTCGTCGTCACCTGCGCGGTCGGGCAGGGCGACGCGGTGGTGCTGCCGGCCGGCGAGGGCCGCGCGGTGGTGATCGACGCCGGGCCTGAGCCCGAGCCGGTGGATCGATGCCTCCGGCGGCTGGGCGTGCGGCGGGTCGTGCTGTTCGTGGTGAGCCACTTCCACGTCGACCACATCGGCGGGGTGGCCGGCGTCTTCCGCGGGCGGCAGGTCGGCGCGGTCGTCGGCCCGGACTGGCCCGACCCGCCGGCCGGGCGGGCCGCGGTCGCCGCCGAGGCCGCCGGTCGCCGGGCCCCGATGCTGGCGGTCGGTCCGGGATGGGCATACGAGGTGGGTGACCTGCACCTGACCGCACTCGGGCCGCCCGAGCCCATGCACGGCACCAACTCCGACCCGAACAACAACTCGCTGGTGCTCCGCGCGACCGTCGACGGGCGGACGGTGCTGCTGCCGGGCGACGCGGAGAGCGAGGAGCAGCAGGCGATGCTGACCCACCTGGGCGCGCCTCAGATGCACGCCGACGTCCTCAAGGTGGCGCATCACGGGAGCCCGTATCAGGAGCCGGCCTTCCTGGACTCCGTGGATCCGGCGGTCGCGCTCGTCTCGGTCGGGCTCGGCAACGACTACGGGCATCCGAGCGGGCCGTTGCTGGACCGGCTGCGCCGGGGTGGTGCGCGGGTGATGCGTACCGATCAATCGGGCGACCTCGCGGCGGTGACCGCCGGAAGTGGCCTGGCCGTGGTCGCCCGGGGCGACGCGCCGGAGGCGAAGCGATGACCGGTCACTCCACGCTCGGCGGTAGCGCGTGACACGCCCGGGTTAAGCCGTCGGTGTCGAATCGGGTCCCTCGATCGGGTTCGATGTCGGCCGGCCGGAGCGCGGATGAAGGGGGAGACATTCAGCCTGATCGAGCGGATTTCCGGTCTCTCGGCCATGGCGGATTGCCGATATGTCCCGTTTGGAAGGGCGCATCGCCCGGGAGTGGGCCGTCTCGCGTTGTCATACCCGGGTGCAAAGATATCCGGCGTGAGCGTCGCACCCCCCGACCCGTTGCTGCTCGTCCAAGGTGATGAGGAGCTTCTGGCGGCGCGCGCCGTCGAGGGCGCCGTCGCCGCGGCCCGTGCCGCCGAGCCCGGGGCCGATGTGCGGGAGTATGAGGCCGGCGCCCTGACCGCCGGCGAGGTGGCCGAGATGCTGAGCCCGTCGCTGTTCGGCGGTCGGCGGGTGCTGGTCGTCCGCAGTGGGCAGGACGCGCGCAAGGACCTGGTGGCCGCGCTGCTGGCGTATGCCAAGAAT
>NZ_JBFAZH010001561.1:0-1475 GCF_040681735.1 Actinoplanes sp. NPDC051633
AACGACTTCAAACCGGCCGTCCGGGGGTGATCCCCTGCCCCGGGCCGGGGGGGATTGATCGGCGGGGCGGGGGGGTCCGCGGCGCCGCCGGCCGCTACGGTGCCGAGCACCACCAGGCCGGCCAGGATGGCACGCCTGCCCGCGTGCCGTCGAATGGTGACAAACGTCATTGCGCTCCTCCCACCCGCGGCGCCGTCCCGTCCGGCTCCACCGTTGGATCCGTCGCCCCGATGTGGACGATAGTGAGGGCCTCAGGTAGACGTGAAGAGCCGAACCTGGTATCCGAGGGTGTCGACGCCATGTCCGGCCCCTCGGTGGATGGGCGCAAGGCCGTTCGGCCCATCTCGATGCGATGCTCGTCTATGTCGGTGGCCGCCGCCAATCTGTTCGACAGTGGCCTGTCCTGCGCCGACTATCGCACCTGGCTCGCCGATCAACGCCACCCGCTGGCGGATCTGCTGCCCGAGCCCGGAGTGACAGGATCGTCCCCGGTCAGCTCGCGGCTCGACATCCCAGAGGGCCCAGCGTCCAGGGCGGAGCCCCGGCCGCCGGAGGCCTGATCTGGGTCGTAGGGCCGGAAGCCCTGCCCGCCGGAGGCACGTTGAGACGGCAAGCAGTCGGATCGAACCTGTCTGGCGGTGGATAAACGACCGTCGCCGAGCCGCCGGGAGTGCAGGGACGGCTCGGCGACGGGCGTCGCGGACGGTGCGGAATCAGTCGGTGCGCGGGTCCCGGTCTCGGGTGGAGACGCCGGCCTTGGCCAGACCACGGCTCACCATGTACCCGATGGTCAGCAGGGTGATGAACCACCAGGCCTTGTCGGCGGCGAAGACGTCACCACCGTTCTCGGCGCCGGCATCGCCGGTCACCGCGGAGGCGATGAGCACGCCGATCACAGCGACCACGTACACGATCAGTTCGGTGGTCTTGAACGACGGTTTCGTTTCTTCGCCGCCGCGTCGAGGACGCGCGTGCGCGGTGTGGTGAAGGTCGGTCGTGGGATTGGTCCCGGTCGTATATCCGGGTGCAGGGGTGGTCATGATTATCCTCCGATTATGAACGTAATGAACTACTGCGGGCGCTTCATCCCGCTTCGTCGGCTGCTGATTGCCCGCCGTACCGCGGCTGAAACGTGTGAGTCGAACGATTTCCGTTTGTCCCACTAGTCCACGAGCAAGGCCTCGGCGATGGCGCGCTTGTTACGAGCGGACCGGGCCGCCCGGGTCCAGGACGCGGGAGCACGGCAAGCCGCCGCAGTGTTCCCCGTCTTGCGGTCGTGAAACGGCAATTCCGTCGCTTCGGCACGCCGCCTGGTTACGAGGTAGCTCGACGGCGATCCATAGTCGTCTGTGTTCCGTCCGGCGGAAGCCCCGGTCTCCTCGATGGTGAGGACGCCGGGGCTTCCGCGTGTCGCCCGGTCTCGCGTGGCCACCGCCGGCCCGCGCCGTGAGCGAAGCGGCAAGGCGCGGACGGCC
>NZ_JBFAZH010001562.1:0-1474 GCF_040681735.1 Actinoplanes sp. NPDC051633
CGGGCGAACCCGTGCGCCTTCTCCCAGCTCCCGCCCCACTTCGGGTACAGCTGCTCCAGGTGGTCACCCTGGGCCGGCAGGTGGTGCTCGTCGATCGCCGCGACCCGGTTGTAGCGGCGGGTCTCCTCGTCGATCCCGAGCGAGATGCCGCGGGCGGAGGTCAGCCGCACGGTCCAGATCGCCGGGTCCTCCGGGTTGCGGGCGCAGCCCTCGATCATCACCTGCTCGGCCTTGTTCAGCCACTCGGTGAAGCCCTGCCACTGCTCGCGGCTGACGTCCTTGGCCAGCGACGTGGAGCGGATGTTCCACCCGACCACGGTCAGGTGGTGGCCGAGCAGGGCGAACGCGGCGCCGTCGCGCGGATCGTGGCGGATCACGCCGCGCAGCCACTCCTCCAGCCCCGGCTCGTCGGCGCCGGAGCGGATCAGCCGGGTCCGCTCGACCGGGCTCACGGCGTCGAGCACGGCACGGCAGGCCGTCCAGTCGTACCGCTTGAGCGCGGCGAGGAAGTGACCGTAGGCGGGCCAGAGCGCGGCCGTGTCGGTGACGAGGGGAGGTAGCGCTTGCACGGCGGGGATCCTAGCCAAGATCGAGCCCTCTCAGGGGGCACCGGAACGGTGACAGACTGGCCCCATGAGTCGCGTCGTCGTCATCGGAGCCACCGGGCACATCGGCACCTACCTCGTTCCCCGGCTGGTGCGGGCCGGCCATCAGGTCGTCGCGCTCAGCCGCGGCACCCGCGATCCCTACCACGCGTCCATCGAGTGGCGGGCCGTCGAGCGGATCGTCGCCGACCGCAACGCCGAGGACGCCGCCGGCACCTTCGGCGAGCGGATCGCCGCGCTGCGGCCCGACGCCGTGGTCGACCTGGTCTGC
Source organism: Actinoplanes sp. NPDC051633 (assembly GCF_040681735.1). NCBI lineage: Bacteria > Bacillati > Actinomycetota > Actinomycetes > Micromonosporales > Micromonosporaceae > Actinoplanes > Actinoplanes sp. NPDC051633. The sequence goes on from NZ_JBFAZH010001562.1 coordinate 877, forward strand.
TTCACCGCCGACTCCGCGCGGAAGCTGGTCGACGCGCTGCGGCCGAGCCGCCCGCTGCTGCTGCACTGCGGCACCATCTGGGTGCACGGCCCGGCGCTGCGGGTGCCGATCACCGAGGACGAGCCGCGCACCCCCTACGGCGAGTACGGCGTCGCCAAGGCCGAGATCGAGGCGCTGCTGCACCGCGAGACGATCGCCGGCGGCGTACCCTCCGTGGTCCTGCATCCCGGCCACATCAGCGGTCCCGGCTGGCCGGCGATCACCCCGGCCGGCAACCTCGACCCGCGGGTCTGGACCGCCCTCGCGCTCGGCAAGTCGCTCGCCCTGCCGGACAACGGCCTCGGCGTGCTGCACCACGTGCACGCCGACGACGTCGCGCAGGCCTTCGAGCGTGCGCTGACCCGGCCGGCCGCGATCGGTTCGAGCTTCCACGTCGTCGCCGAGCAGGCGATGACCATGCGCGGGCTGGCCGACGGGGTGGCGGCCTGGTTCGGCCGGGAGCCGGTGCTCGAGTTCGTCGACTGGCCGCAGTTCGAGCGGGTGGCCGGCGCCGACCACGCGACGGCCTCGCGCGAGCACGGTGGGCGCAGCATCACCG
>NZ_JBFAZH010001563.1:0-1474 GCF_040681735.1 Actinoplanes sp. NPDC051633
CTCGACCCACTTCGTGCCGGTGCCCAAGGTGGTCAAGAAGGCGGAGCCGAAACCGGAGGAGAACACCCCGGCCGGCGAGAGCATGATGGACGTGATCGTCGCCCGGCTGATCGGCCAAGGTCCGCCGGCGCACCAGGTCTGGCTGCCGCCGCTCAACCAGTCCGTGGCGCTCGACGAGCTGCTCGGCCCGGTCGCCGTCGACCCGATGCGCGGGCTGGCCTTCGCCAACCCCGAGCTGCACGGCGCTCTGCAGGTGCCGATCGCGCTGGTCGACAAGCCGCGCGAGCAGATCCGCGACGTCGAGTGGGTCCAGCTCGGCGGCTCGGCCGGGCACATGGCGGTGGTCGGCGGCACGCAGAGCGGCAAATCCACCGCGCTGCGAACCCTGGTCTGCGGCCTGGCGCTCACCCACACCCCGGCCGAGGTGCAGATCTACTGCCTCGACTTCGGCGGCGGTGGCCTCGGCGTGCTCCGGGACCTGCCGCACGTGGGCGGTGTCGCGGCCCGCCGCGACGAGGTGCGGGTGCGGCGGACGATCGGCGAGATCCTGACCCTGCTGGCCGAGCGGGAGGTGCGGTTCGCCGAGTCGAGCGTGGAGTCGATGGCGTCGTACCGGCGGCGGCGGGCGAACCCGGCCGGGGTGGCCGCCGACCCGTTCGGCGACGTGTTCCTGGTGATCGACGGCTGGGCCACGATCCGCTCGGAGTTCGACGAGCTGGAGGCGGTCATCACCGACATCGCCACCCGCGGTCTGTCGTACGGCATCCACGTGGTGGCCTCCGCGACCCGGTGGATGGACTTCCGTCCGGCCATCCGCGACCTCTTCGGCTCGAAGCTGGAGCTGCGGCTGGGCGACCCGAGCGACTCGAGCGTCAACCGGCGGGCCGCGATCAACGTGCCCGAGATCGCCGGCCGCGGCATCACCGAGCACCCGACGGACAAGAACAAGAGCCTGCACCTGCTGACCGTGCGGCCCGAGCTGACCACGCTGGGCGAGACGAGTGAGCTGGTCAAGGAGGTGGCGGCCAACTGGCACGGGCCGCCGGCGCCGCGGGTGCGCCTGCTGCCGCCGTCCTGGGCGTACTCGGAGATGGATCTCGAGAAGAGCACCGGGCTGCGGCTGCCGATCGGGCTGTCCGAGCAGGACCTCTCCCAGGTGGAGATCGACTTCGCCACGGAGCCGCACTTCCTGCTCTTCGGCGACTCCGAGTGCGGCAAGTCGTCCTTCCTGCGCGCGCTGGCCACCACCGTGATGCGGCGGTTCCAGCCGGAGGAGGCGCGGCTGATCCTGGTCGACTACCGGCGCAGCCTGATGGATCTGCCCGAGAGCGAGCACCGCATCGGGTACGGCATGCAGGCCGCCAAGACGCTCGAGCTGATCGAGTCGGTCGCCGGCTACTCGAATTTGGGAACTTTGAGCAAGAGGCAAATGAAAAACACGAAAATGCATTATCTGATTATTATTCTTTCAAGG
>NZ_JBFAZH010001564.1:0-1473 GCF_040681735.1 Actinoplanes sp. NPDC051633
GCGACCACCTCCGGCGGCTCCCCGCAGGGCCCGCTGATCTCGATGCATGAGCTGGGACACTCGCTGGGCACCCTGGCCGACGAGTATCCGTACAGCTCGCGGGACGTCGTGCGGCCCTGCTACACCGGGCCGGAGCCGGGCAGCTTCCACCACACCGTCTACACCGACGAGCAGCGGATGATCGCGGAGCGGCACAAGTGGTTCCGGTGGATCGGCGAGGAGAGCCTGTCCGGCGGCCGGATCGGGCTGCACGAGGGCGGCGGCACGTACCCGTGCGGCCAGCGCCGCCCCAGCGAGCACTCGATGATGCGCTGGCTCGGCTTCGACCTCGACCAGATCGGCCGGGAGAACATGGTTGCCCGGATCACCGGCATGCGCAACGCCGGGCAGATGAACCTGAAGTCGGCGCCGGCCGGGACGGTGCCGTGCGGTGCTGTGCTGTGGGCCGAGGCGGGCCACCCGCGTTTCCACGAGCTGCGGTTCACCTGGCGGGCCGGCGAGCGGGTGCTCGGCACCGGCCCGGACCTCGCCGTGGCGGACCTGCCGCCGGGCACGGTCGTCGATCTGGAGGTCCGTGACCCGGTCGGGCCGGACGGCATCGACTGGGTGCGCAACCCGTCCACGAACAACACCGCCGCCGACTCCGGCTTCAACGGGCCGAGATTCGTGCAGCGCCGGCAGTGGACGGTCGGCACCGCCGAGGTCGTACCCTCCGAACCCGCCGCGGAGATCACCGCCTCGACGCCCACCACCCGGCCGGTCGCCGGCGACGAAGTCGTCTTCGTCGAGACCAACCACCCGGCCGACCGCGTCGTCTCGGTCTCCTGGACCCTCGACGGGCGACCCGTGGCCGCCGGCGGCCGGTCCCTCGACCTCGGCGCCCTGGGACTGACGCCGGGAACCCACCAGCTGACCGCGACGGCCGCCGACCGCGGATCCTCCGACACCGCCTCCTGGACCGTCGACAACACGATGCCGACCGCGCCGCGCCGCCTCTCCGCGCCGCTGACCACAGTGGCCGGTGCGGACGGCCACCCGATCTACTTCGACGGCTGGGACATGTGGCTCGACCCGCAGGACGACCAGCAGGGGCGGTACGTCGTCGGGCAGTTCCGGCTGGACCGCGACGGCTGGTTCAACTACTTCGGATTCCCGGAGCAGCCCATGCCCTCCTCGCCGTTCCACTTCAGGCACTCCGGCACCGTGGTCAAGGCGCTCACCTACGGAAACCTGGGCACCGGCGGCCTGTCGAAGGCGGCGTTCGAGCAGACCCTGCCCGACGACCACCCGTCCGGCGGCTTCGTGCCGGGCTTCGGCACCCACCTCGTCGAGCACCGGGCCATCGACCCGGCGGGCAACACCGGGCCGGCCGGCAGCTACCACGCCACCGTGCTGCCCGGCTCGTCGCCGGCGTGCACCACCACCCTGACCGGGCGCCATGCGGGGGTGGTCGCCGCGCGCGGCGGCACCTGC
>NZ_JBFAZH010001565.1:0-1473 GCF_040681735.1 Actinoplanes sp. NPDC051633
CCGCGCGGTGGCCACGATGACCGGCACGGCGGACACCTGGCGCATCATCCGCAGCGCGTCGGTGCCGTCGATGTCCGGCAGGCCCAGGTCGAGGATCACCAGGTCGGGCTGCTCCTCGGTGAGGATCTTCAGCGCCTCGCCGGCCTGGCCGACCGGGCGCACGACGTGCCCCGCATCGCCCAGCGCGCGGACGAGCGCGCCGGTGATGTGCCGGTCGTCCTCGACCAACAGGATCAGCGCCATGGCGAAGACTCTAGATCGAGGTGGAATAGTTGCCGGGTGCGATCTCCCCGGACCCGATCTTCGCGGGCCGTGGTCCCGCTGCTCGGCTGGCTGGCCGCGACGCTGACCAGCATCGTGCTGGCATCGGTGGCCATGCTGCCCGTGCTGCGCACCGCCACGGGCGGCGAGGGCGAGCTGATCTCGGCCGATCAGCTCGGGCCGGCCGACCAGATCCCGCTGCCCGCCGTGCCCTCCGGGCCGTCGCCGGCGCCCGCGCCGAGCCGGTCACCGGCCACCAGCCAGCCGGCCTCCCCGACCTCGGAGTCCCCCACGCCGTCCGGGACCGGCAGCGAGACCAGTCGGCCGAGCCGGGCCACGCCGCCGCCCCGCACCACGCCGCCGACCTCGAAGCCGGCGGCCACCGTGATCGACGGGTGGACGGTGGCCACGGACGGTGATGGCGTGCGGACGTTCGTGCGATCGTTCCAGGTCGACGGCGGGCACGCGGTGATCCGGGCCGCCGACGGCAGGATCACGCTGGTCACCGCGACGCCCAGCAACGGGTTCGAGGTGGCGACGGTGCAGAACAGCCCGGACAACCTGGCCGTCTACTTCAACGAGACCAACCACAGCTTCATCATCCACGTGGTGTGGAACGTCGATCGGCCGTTCGCGCAGATCGACGAGATCGGAGGCTAGCAATGGCGACCACCCTGTCGGCGGCCTGGGAGCTCAGCCGCGGCGACTCGGGGCTGGCGGTGGTGTCGACGCTGCGCGCCGACCAGACCATCCAGTCCTCACTGGTGAACACCGGGATCATCGAGCGCGGCGGGCCACTGCTCGCGTTCGTCACGTACGGCCGGGTGAAGCTCGCCAATCTGCGGGCGCGGCCGCAGATCGCGGTGACCTTCCGCAACGGCTGGCAATGGGCCACCGTCGAGGGGCGCGCCGAGCTGGCCGGCCCGGACGACCCACGGTCCGATCTGGACGCTGAGGGACTGCGCCTGCTGCTGCGCGAGATCTTCGCCGCGGCGGGCGGGCAGCACGACGACTGGGATGCCTACGACCGGGTGATGCGCGAGCAGGGCCGCGCCGCCGTCCTCATCACGGCGTCGCGCGTCTACGGCAACGCATCGACCTGACTCGAAACGGGGCAGCGGGCGGGCGCCCGGTCCCCTATCCTTCCCGGCCGTGGGAATCTTGAGCAAAATCGGTGAGTGGCGGGCCCGGATCTTCCTGTGGATCGGTCTG
>NZ_JBFAZH010001566.1:0-1472 GCF_040681735.1 Actinoplanes sp. NPDC051633
GCCGGTGCGCCCACCGCGGCGGCCACGCCGAGCATGGTCAGCAGCGCCACCGTGGCGGCCTGGCCGCGGCGGCTCCAGACCATCGCAAGCACCAGCGCGATCATCGTTCACCGCCCCGGGTCCGGCGGGCCGGCGAAGTCGCCGTCGCCACAGTGGCCGGCGCGATCATCGGTCGCCGTCCCGGATCCGGCGGGTCAGGGCGCGGACCGCCGCCCAGCCGGTCAGGGCGAGCACGACCGCCGCGGTCAGCACGGCGACGGCCAGGGGCGTGGCGCCGAGCGCGGCCGGCGCGGCGACCACCCGCCACCCGTCGGTGAACCGGGGCGCGGTGACCCCGGCGATCCGCACCGCCAGGACGGCGGTCAGCACGCCGCCGGCGAGGGCGGCCGCGATCGGCGCGAGCGTGCCCGCGTATGCCGCACCGACCGCGGCGCGTTCGGTGAGCCCTTGGACCCGTAGCGCGCGGAGCTGCTCGGCGAAGGGTTCACGGTCGGCGGTGGCGGAGACCGCGACGGCCGCGGCCGCGATCAGCAGGGCGGCGAGGGCGGTGAGCAGGCCGAAACGGGCGCCGGCCACCTCGCCCCGCTCGGCGAGCGCGGCGCTGCGCTGCGCGGTGCTCCGATCGGCGGTGACGGTCAGCCCGGCCGCCCGCAGCTTGTCCACGATGGATGGTGGAGCGCCGGCGGCGAGCCAGACCTGGAAGTCGCCGCCCGCCTCGGCGTCCGCGGCGTAGCGCCGGACCGTGTCCAGGTCGGCCAGCATGCCCTGCGCGCCGACCACCGGCAGCACGGCGGCGGTGCCGACCACTCGTACCGGGGCCGGCTGGACGCCGAAACGGGCCGAGACGGGGTCGTCGAACCGCCACTCCTCGGGCGGCCGCCCGGCCAGCACCACCGGCAGCGGGCGCGCGGCGTCGGCGGCGTAGACCTTGTCGCCGGCCGCCGCCTCGCCGGGATCCGGCGCGACCATCGTCAGGCCGTCCCGGCCGGCGGTGAGTTGCAGGGCCACCCCGCTCACATCGGGGTACCAGCGGCTCACGTCGCCCAGTACGGCCGGGCCGGCGATCTCCGCGTCCGGACCGCGCTGCCGCAGGTCGAGCAGGGTGATCGGCGTGCCGTCGCGGTCCACCGGGATGGTGATCTGCCACCGGACCAGGCGGCAGCCCGGTGCGACGGCGCAGCCGCGGACCGAGGTGGTGACCGTGCTCTGTCCCGGCCGGACGTTCCGGAAGACCGCCTCGACCGCCGCACCGGTGCCCTCGTGCTGCAGCACCGCGGTGATCTGGGCGGGAGCGGTCCGGCCGTTGCGGGCCCGCAGTTCCAGGCTGCCGCCGGTGATCAGCGGCAACGCGGCCGGCAGGCGCGCCGCCCGCACGGCGTCGGTCAGGGCGGTGACCGGCCCGTACTCGGAACGCCAGCGGGCCACCGCGGCCAGCCGGTCACTGTCCACCGAGAGCACCGGTGTGATGCTGT
>NZ_JBFAZH010001567.1:0-1471 GCF_040681735.1 Actinoplanes sp. NPDC051633
ATCGTGGCGTCCATCCAGCCCGGCGCCGCGCTGTCCGCGGACATCACGTGGGAGTTCTCGTTCCAGAACTTCGCCGACGTGATGAACTTCGAGACTCTCTACCAGCCGGTGCTCAACTCGGTCATCATCTCCGGCGGGACCTCGATCCTCACCGTGATCGCGGCGGTCTTCGCGGCGTACCCGCTGTCGCGATACCGCAGCCGGTTCGGCCGGATCTTCCTCTACGGCATCCTGTTCTCCACCGGCCTGCCGATCACCGCGGTGATGGTGCCCGTCTACACCATGTACAGCCAGTTCGAGCTGACCGACTCGGTGCCGGCGCTGATTCTCTTCATGTCGGCGTCGTCGCTGCCCTTCGCGATCTGGATGATGAAGAACTTCATGGACGCCGTGCCGGTCAGCCTGGAGGAGGCGGCCTGGACCGACGGCGCCGGGTGGTTCCAATCGCTGCGCCGGATCATCCTGCCGCTGATGGTCCCCGGGCTGACCGTTGTCTTCGTGTTCACCTTCGTGGCGCAGTGGGGCAACTTCTTCGTCCCCTTCATCCTGCTCCAGGCGCCCGAGACCCAGCCGGCGTCGGTGACCATCTACACGTTCTTCTCGACCTACGGCCAAGTGGCGTACGGCCAGCTCGCGGCGTTCGCGATCCTTTACACCGCACCGGTTGTGCTGCTGTACACCGCGATGTCGCGGGTCTTCGCGGGCGCGTTCAGCCTCACCGGAGCGGTCAAGGGCTGACAAGGAGACGGCCGACCATCCCGGGAGATCACGCGGAATCCGCGGATCTACAACCCGGACGATCGGCCGTCACCTTTGCCCGGAGCCACCCGCTAGGGCGTCACCGGGCCGCACTGTCAGAGCGGACGGATGTTCTCCGCCTGCGGGCCCTTGGCGCCCTGGGTGACATCGAACTCGACCCGCTGGTTCTCCTCAAGGGTGCGGAACCCCGAGGTCGCGATGGCGGAGAAGTGCGCGAACACGTCCTTGCCGCCGTCGTCCTGCGTGATGAAGCCGAATCCCTTGTCGCCGTTGAACCACTTGACGGTACCGGTGGCCATTATTTCTCCTTGCCGACTCGTGAGACCCGCACCGTGCGGATCTCGCGCCGCCGCATTGATCGCCCCGGAGCACCGGACACCGACGAAATGAAGAACGCCTGACGGGCCATCATGAACCCATCAGGCGTCAAAACGTCTAACGAAATCAAAACTGCAACCTTGCCAACTTAGCACGGCCCCCGGCGGCAAGCCTCATCCGGGCCGCTGCCGAACATCGTCGATCTTCGATTGATGACCGACACGCGAACCGCGTTCACAATGCCCAGCTACGGCCGGATCGCGGCGACGACGTGGTTGCGGATGGCAGCCATGCCGGCCCCGTCGCGGGTCGGGCTCAGTGCCGCCGGCGCGGCGGCGTTGTGGCCAGGGCGGCAGCCATGCCGGCCCAGTCGCAAGCCCGGCATCGAGCGGCC
>NZ_JBFAZH010001568.1:0-1463 GCF_040681735.1 Actinoplanes sp. NPDC051633
CCGACGCGTTCACCGACCACTTCCTCGGCCTGATCACCGGCCTTTGATCTCCAGTTAGGGAAGGCATGCAGATGAATGTCCATTTGACCCGGCGCCGGCTGGTCACCGGCCTGGCCGCGGCGACCGCCTCGGCCCTGCTGCTCACCGCCTGCTCCGGCGGCGACGACGGCGCCTCCTCCTCGTCCAGCGGCGGGGGCTGGTCGGTGCCGAGCAGCGACCCCACCGCCACCATCAAGGTCGTCAGCATTCTGGACCTGAAGACCGCCAACATGCAGTCGGTCCTCGACGCCTTCAAGAAGGCGCACCCGACCATCACGGTCGACTACCAGTCGGTGCCGTTCGACAACCTGAACAGCACGCTGGACGCGCGCATCGCCAACAAGGGCGGCGACCCGGACGTCTACTGGGCCGACCAGCCCCGCATCTCGGCCCTCGCGGCCCGCGGCATGGCGGAGGACCTGACCAGCGCGTTCGCCGGCTACAAGGACAAGTTCGACCCCACGGCCTACGACGCCGGCGTCTACAAGGACAAGCTCTGGGCGCTGCCGATCGCGAACTCGACGCAGCTGCTCTACTACAACAGGGCGCTGCTGAAGAAGGCCGGGCTCACCCCGCCCTCCGACAGCCCGGACAAGCGGATGACCTGGGAGCAGCTGGCCAAGGACGCGGTCAAGGCGAAGGCGGCCGGCGCCAAGTACGGGATGCTGTTCGGCCAGTTCGACCGCTACTACCAGCTGGAGCCGCTGCCGGTGCAGCTCGGGGGCTCGGTCGGCGCGACCGGCGAGGGAAACCTCACCCCGGACTTCACCTCCGAGCAGTGGGTGAAGGCATTCACCTGGTACGGCGACCTGTTCAAGCAGGGCGCCGCGCCCCGGGGCATGAAGGCCGAGGAGAGCGACCCGGCGTTCGTGGCCGGCCAGGCGGCGTACACGGTCGAGGGGCCGTGGCTGATCCCGCAGCTCGGTGAGTCCAAGGTGGACTGGGGCGTGGCGCCGCAGCCGGTGTTCGAGGGCGGCAAGCCGGCCACGCCGACGGGCTCGTGGTCGCTGGCGATGAACCCGTTCAGCAAGCAGAAGGAGGCCGCGGCGATCTTCCTCAAGTGGATGTCGGTCGACGAGGGCGGCGGCTACATCAAGTACCGCTCCGACCCGGAGCTCGCCGCCGGCCCGGAGGGCAAGAAGATCTACTTCGAGAAGTCCGTCTTCGCCGGCCCCGAGGGCAAGAAGGCCGCCGCGATCGTCGACTACGAGACCTCCAACACGGCGGTCAACCGGGTGCAGACGATCGGCTACATCGAGTTCGAGACGATCCTCAACCAGGCGTTCGCCGACATCCGCAACGGCGCCGACGCGAAGACCGCCCTGGACAACGCGCAGACCCAGCTGACCACCGCCTGGAAGAAGTACAAGTAATGGCGCTGCCGACCGCCACGACCGGACCCGCCACCGCCAACCGGCGGCGGC
>NZ_JBFAZH010001569.1:0-1462 GCF_040681735.1 Actinoplanes sp. NPDC051633
TTTTGAAATTCGTTTGTAGTATGTTGGGTTCTTGAAACCGTGTATAGGAAAATGAAATGAGAAAGCCAGCGCACTGGCCACCAAGGTCTCCTGGCGGCATCCGTTCGAGGAGGCCCCGGCCGCGGACCTCGGGCCGGACAGCCCCTGGACCGGCCGGCTCGCCACCGTGCTGCGCAGCCCGGCGGCCCCGGGCCACCGCTCGATGATCGCCGACACGCCGCGGGCCGGCCGGGTCATCGTGCACGAGGCCGGCGCCGACGGACTGCGGGTGATCTCCGTGGCCGCCGAGCCCGGCGTGGCGCCGGACCGGGTCATGGCCGCCGCCTACGACGACGACTTCACGCCGGTGCCCCTCGCCGACCTGCGACCGGGGGAGACCCCGCTGCACCGCATCTGGGACGAACCGCAGGCCGAGAAGCCCGGCGAGTTCACGCACGCCGTGCTGCCCGCGTGGTCCGCCCGGAGCCGGCACGACCTCACCGGCGACGAGTTCGGTTTCGCCGCGATCGCCGAGAAGCTGGGCCGCGACCGTTTCGAGGCCGCGCAGACGGCGGTGGCCCGCTACGACCGCTACGGCTTCGAGGCCGCCGCGGTCACCGGGTTCATGAGCCTGACCAGCTTCACCCCGCCCGGCCCGGCGCGCTTCGCCGAGCTGCGGTTCGGGCATCCGTACGCGGTGGTGGCCGTGGCCACGCAGCCCGGCGGACCGTGGGACGGCGTGCCGGTCTTCTCCGCCTGGGTGGCGGACCCCGAGGGCTAGAACCTAGGGCTGGCCCCAGACCTCCTGGGCCGTCTCGGCGATCAGGCGCAGCTTGGCGACCTCTTCGTCGTAGGTCAGCACGTTGCCCTCCACCGTCGACGAGAAACCGCACTGCGGCGACAGGCAGAGCTGCTCCAGCGGCACGTAACGCGAAGCCTCGTCGATGCGCCGCTTCAGATCGTCCTTCGACTCCAGCCGACCGCTCTTCGTGGTGACCAGGCCCAGCACCACCATCTTGCCGGGCGGCACGAACCGCAGCGGCGCGAAGCCGCCCGAGCGCTCGTCGTCGTACTCCAGGAAGAAGCCGTCCACGGCGAGCTCGCTGAACAGCGCCTCGGCCACGAAGTCGTACCCGCCCTCGGCCGCCCACGACGAGCGGAAGTTGCCGCGGCACATGTGGGTGGTGACGGCCAGGCCGGCCGGGCGGTTCTCGATCGCCGCGTTGATCTGCTTGATGTAGCGCAGGTGCTGGTGCTCGGCGTCGTCACCGCGCTCGGTGAGCAGCTTGCGCTGCTGCGGATCGTTCAGGTACGCCAGGCTGGTGTCGTCGAGCTGGAGGTAGCGGCAGCCCAGGCCGGCGACGCGGCGGACCTGCTCGGCGTACGCGGCGCTCAGGTCGGCCCAGAACTGCTCCTCGTCCGGGTAGACGGCCGGGTCGATCGCCGCCCGCCCGCCGCGGTAGTGCACCATGCTCGGCGACGG
>NZ_JBFAZH010001570.1:0-1462 GCF_040681735.1 Actinoplanes sp. NPDC051633
CGCGCACCACAGCGAACACGACCGACGCGAGCCCGGCGGTGACGGTGACGGCGCTGGTGACGTTCAGGGAGCCGCGGCGGGTCGCGCCTGCGGGCAGCGCCGAACGAGTCACCGCGAGCACGATGACGGCAAGCGGGACGTTGATGAAGAACACCCAAGGCCACGAGGCGTACTCGGTAAGGACGCCGCCGAGGAAGACACCGGCGGTGCCTCCGGCGGGTGCTGCGGCGCCGTACAACGCCAACGCCTTCGTGAGCTCCTTCGGCGATGAACCGAACGTCATGAACAGCAACGTCAGCGCGGCGGGAGCGATGAGCGCGGATCCGGCGCCTTGAACGGCGCGGCCGGCGAGCTCGACGGGGACGTTGCCGGCGAACCCGGCCATCAGCGACCCGACGGCCAGGACAATCCAGCCGATGCTGAAGATGCGGCGGGCGCCGAACAGGTCTGAGAGCCGACCGCCGAGAAGCAGAAGGCCGCCGAACGCGACGACGTAGGCGTTGAATATCCAGCTGAGCCCCCCAGGGGTGAAGCCGAGGTCGTGCTGCATCTCCGGCAACGCGACGCCGATGATGGAGGTGTCCATGATGACCATGAACTGGGCCGCGGCGATAACGCCGAGAGCGAGCCAACGGAGGCTGCTTCGGGCTTTCGCGGCGGAAGGCTTAGTAGACATGACGTGCCCTTCTGTGATGACGGACCGGTCGTGGTCGGCTATGGCAACAGGCTCAGGGCGTTGACTTGCCGGCCGCTGTCCCACCGCTGTCGCCGCGTCCCGTGCCCTCGAGCTCAGGCCGGTAGTTGGTGCCGGTGAACGCGGCGAGCACGTCCTCGAGCTCCATGGAGCCCGACAGACGGACCATGCAGTTCCCGGGGTTGGCGCTGACCGTTTCCACTCCGGGAACGTCGCGGAGGCGCGCGGTCACTTCACGGACGCAGCGGCGGCAGCCCATGCCGCCGACAAACAAACTGAACTCACGCATAACGGGCTTCACTCTCGAGATTCGTTCGGCACTGATGCCCACAGGTTGCGCGGCAGCGCTGTCCGCTCCCTGTCCACGCGGCTTCGCGGCCAGCTGAGCTCTTGACCACGTTGCGACGAGCCCGCCGCGGTAGATGGCATCGGAAAGGCGCGCGGTTGAGCGGTCCAGGCCGTCAGTCCTGACGGGTTTCCGCCGGGCACGACGGACAGGCGTAGGGTGGGAGGGAGTCATCCTGGACCCTGGTGGCCCGGCAGTCGCCGCCGCGGGACGACGCCCTGCCTCCGCTGCTCACGGCTGTTCCCGTCAGGATCGTTCCGGGCACGACTATCCGGCTGAGGCCGAGGTCAGGACTTGCTCATGCGGCACCCGTGGATAGTCGTCCCATGATCGCCCATGTTGGCGACCGGCTCGTCCTCAAGGGCGCCCATGTGGGCGACCTGCGCCGGATCGGCGTCATCATCGCCGTCAACCACTCCGAC
>NZ_JBFAZH010001571.1:0-1461 GCF_040681735.1 Actinoplanes sp. NPDC051633
GGCCGCGGCTGTCGAAGACGAAGCCCGATCCGGATCCCTGGCCGGCCCGCACGGAGACGACGCCGGGAAGGGCGCGGGCGGCCGCACCGACGAGATCGGACGGTACGCCCGCCGGCGCCGGTGCCGGAGCCGCGGCCGGATCGGTGGCCTCCGCAGGCTCATCGCCCGCGCCGGAGTAGTACCCGGCCAGGCCGCCGGATCCGGCGGCCACGGCGATCACGGCGACTCCGGCAGCGGCGAGAAGCGGCCAGCGTCGCGCGTCGCGGGGCGAAGCGTGCCGCCCGTCACCGCCGCCCCCCTTCGTCCCGCCGCCGGTCGCACGGTCGTCGAAGCCCGGCGAGAGGAAGTCCGGGCCTCGCGGTTCTCCGCCCAATCCCGTTGTCATTGTCATGTCGCGCTCCTCACGGCAGCCGGGCAAACCAGAACAGGGAGGCGATCGCGGCCAGCGCGGCCAGCGCCAGCCCGATCCCGATGAAGCGGGCCGACACGTCCTGCACCTCGGTCTGGTAGCCGACCGAGCTGCCGATGTCGGCGTACGCGTTGCGCAGCTCGTCCGCGCTGCCCGCCTCGAAGTAGTTGCCGCCGGAGGTCTGCGCGACGGCCTGCAACGTGGCGCCGTCCACCGGCACCGCCTGACCGCCGCCGATGCTGCCGGACTCGGTGCCGAACGAGATCGCGTCCACCGGGATCTGCAATTCGGCGGCAAGTTGAGCCGCCTGGGCGGGATCCTGACCGGCGGTGTTCGCGCCGTCCGACAGCACCACCACCCGCGCGGGCGGGGTGTCCTCGCCGGCCTGCGCGTCCAGCGTCCGGATCTGGTCCAGCGACGTGGCGATCGCATCGCCGATCGCCGTGCCGGCCCGGCCCGCCGCGCCCTCGGTGAGCCGGTCGACACCGGTCACCACGGCCGAGTGGTCGGTCACCGGCGGCACGAACACCGAGGCGCTGCCCGCGAAGCCGACCAGCCCGACGTTGAACTCCTCGGGCAGGTTCGCGACGAACTCCTTCGCCGCGGCCTTCGCGGCGCTGAGCCGATCGGGGGCCACGTCGTCGGCCAGCATCGAGCGGGACACGTCGACCGCGACCAGCACGGTGGCGCGTTCCCGAGGCACCTGCACCTCGTCGGTGGGCCGGGCGAAGCCGACCACGAGCAGCCCGAGCATGGCCAGGAACAGACCCGCCGGGACGTGCCGGCGCCATTGCGGGCGCTTCGGCGCCACCCGGTCGAGCAGCTTGAGGTTGGTGAACCGCACGGCATACCGGCTGCGGCGGCGCTGCATCACGACGTACGCGACGGCCAGCGCGACCACCGCGAGCAGCAGCCACAGCCGCTGCGGGGACTCCCAGCTCATGTGGAACCTCCAGGCCTGCGGGCCGCGCGGAGCAGCCGGCGTCGGGCGTGCACGTGACGGACGATGTCGGCGACCCAGACGCCGACCGTCCGAAGGGGAAGGTGGGTGG
>NZ_JBFAZH010001572.1:0-1459 GCF_040681735.1 Actinoplanes sp. NPDC051633
CTCCCCCTAGCCATACCCGCACGGGCGTAATCCGGCAGAGATGACGGTGCATGCGTGTGAATTGGGTCTGACCATGGACGCGGGGCGACCTCTGCTCGAAAACGCGGGCCTCACGATCGGTGACGGAAGGCGATCTGCGCAGTTCAGGGTCGCGCCTGCTACGTCCGAAGTGGGAGAGACGAACCGGAAGATCGGCCGATTCCAGGCTCGCTACAGCGAAAAGAGCAACGACTACGTCTTCGTTGATGGACCCTACCGAGTGCAGCTTGCGCCGGCAGATAGCGGTCATGATGACCTCTGGGACAGAAACGTCGCCATGCTCATCGCCGATTTCGAGTCCCGCGGGAAGCCGGACGATCCAATGAGCTGGTAACAAGACCTACAGGGTGGTGATCAGGCCTCCGTCGATGGCGAAGTCGGCGCCGGTGATGTTGGCGGCTCGGTCGCTGGCCAGGAAGAGGACGAGGTCGGCCACCTCGTCCGATTCGGTGAACCGGCCGGTCGCCGACTGCCCGGCGGCCTGCTGGGCGACGCCCTCGGGGTTGGCTCCCGCGGCTTGCGCGACGGTGGCGGCGACGCCACCGGGGCCCAGCCACAGCCCGGTGGCGACCGGTCCGGGGCTGACCGTCGTGACGCGTACGCCGTGCGGCGCGAACTCCTTGGACAGTGACTTGCTGAAGTTGGCGAGTGCGGCCTTGGCGGCGCTGTAGTCGATGACCAGCGGGTCGGGCAGCCGCGCGTTGACCGAGTTGACGGTGACGATCGCGCTCGTGCCGCGGTCGATGAGGTGCGGCAGCGCGGCGCGGGTCGCGCGTACCGCGGTCAGGAAGTTGATCGTCATGGCGGTGGCCCAGTCGTCGTCGGTGACCGAGAGGAACCCTCCGATGCGTGGCCTGACGGCGCCGACGTTGTTGATCAGGATGTCGATGCCGCCGTGTTCCGCGACGGCGGTGTCGACGAGCCGGGCCGGGCCCTCCGGCGTGCTCAGATCCACCGTCACCGGGTGGACGGCGGCGCGGGCGGCGAGGTCCGTCAGTTCGGTCGTGGCGGCGCCCGCCGCGCGGACCGCCGACAGCAGCGACGCGCTGACCGGTGCCGATCCGCTGTAGACGCGGCCGCGGAAGCGCACGCCGCCGGACAGCGCCGCCCGGATCTGCGGCGGCGTCAGGTAGGTGGCCTGTGGGTCCAGCGAACGGATCTGGCGGGCCAGCCGGGCCGGGCGGCGCGCGGGGAAGGCCACCGGCGCGCCCGCGGCCAGCGACGGCAGGGCCACGAAGAAGGTGCCGCCCAGCACCGTGCGGCCGGGCGCCGGGCGGACCAGGTCGTGCACGGCCCGCATGCCCGACTCCAGCGAAGCCCGGGTGTGCACCACCGCCCGTGGCCGGCTCGTCGTGCCCGAGGTGAAGACGATCACCGCGTCGCCGTCGCCGTCGAAGGCCGGCGGTACCGGGCTCCGGGC
>NZ_JBFAZH010001573.1:0-1458 GCF_040681735.1 Actinoplanes sp. NPDC051633
CCCCCCCCCCCCCCCCCCCCCGGCCCCCCCCCCCCCGCGCCGGGGTGGGGCGCGGGGGGGCGCGGAGGCCGATTCGCGCGACGGAAGGCGCACGCGATGGCCGATCTGCGCGGGGCCCGACGCACAGCCACGCGGACGCGCGGCGGCAGCCTCACGCCGGGGTCTGTTCCGCCGCCGCCGGCGGTTGCCACGACTGCATCGATCGCAGCTGGCGGGCCACCGCCTGCGGTGGCGTCAGTCGCAACAGCAGGTTGCGCAGCGGGCTCCGGCTCTGCATCAGCCGGCCCATCAGGTGCGCCCGGCCGGCGATCCGCTGGGTCCGCGGGCGCCGCAGGCGGTCGTACTCGGACAGGGCCGCGTCGATGTCCGCGGAGCCGGCCAGCAGCAACGACAGGGTCGCCGCATCCTCGATCGCCTGGTTGGCGCCCTGACCCAGATCCGGCGTCATGGCGTGCGCCGCGTCGCCGAGCAGCACCACCCGTCCGCGCCGGAAGGACGGGAGCGGCCCGGCCAGCTCGAAGATGCCGGTGCGGAAGACGTCGGAGGGCTCGGTCGCGTCGAAGAGATCGGCGATCGGCGCGTGCCACCCGGCGAACCGGCGGCGCACCTCCTGGTATTCGTCGGCGAAGGTCGCGTCGAGCGGCATCGTCGAGACGCCGAACCAGTACACCCGCCCGTCCGGCAGCGGCGCCATGCCGAAGCGCTCGCCGCGGCCGACCGTCTCCCCGGCCTCTCCCCCCACGTCGACCGGCCGGGCGGTCACCCCGCGCCATGTGCTGTACCCGGCATAGCGCACGCCGGGATCGTCCGGCCAGGACGATCTGGTCTGCGACCGGAGCCCGTCCGCCGCGACCACCACGTCGAACTCACCGAGCTCGGCGGTCGTGGGGGAGCCCCATCGGATCGTGCCGGGGGCCAGCTCGCCGGCCAGCACCCGGTGCAGATCGGCACGGTGCACCACCCGCAGCTCGGCGACCGCATCGGGCGGGATGGTCGACAGCCAGCGCCCGTCCGGTCGCCGCTGGCCGGCGTGCAGCTCGCCCTGCGGGCCGCCGAGCGCCCGCACCGCATCGCCGGCGCCGATCGCGTCCAGGGCCGTGAAGGCGTTTCCGAACAACGACAGACCCGCTCCGACCGGCCCCGGGGAGGAAGCCCGTTCAAAAACCGTGACGTCGACGCCACGCCGCTGCAGCCCGATCGCGGTGACCAGACCACCGATGCCCGCTCCGATGACCTTAACTCTACGCATGTAGAGGACTCTACGCGTGTAGAGTGGCGTTGTGAAGGTGAAACCGGGCACAGATCGCCGGGAGGCCATCGGCGACGCGGCGATCGCGATCGTGGCGCGCGAGGGGCTGCGGTCGTTGACGCACCGCGCGGTCGACAAGGAGCTGTCCCTGCCGGCGGGGTCGGCGTCGTACTACGCGCGTACCCGACGGCAGTTGATCGAGGCGATGG
>NZ_JBFAZH010001574.1:0-1457 GCF_040681735.1 Actinoplanes sp. NPDC051633
GCCGAACGCGCGGACGATGTGGTCCAGCAGGCCCGAATCCTGACCAACCAGGCCGACTGCCGGCTGCGCGAGGCCCGCTACCCGCAGGCGCTGGAGGTAGCGGTGCGGGCGGTCCGGGCGGCTGAGCTCGGCGGCCCCCCGGGCCTGCTGATGACCGCGTTGCACAATGCCGGCGAGGCACTCACCCGGCTTGGACGGTACGACGAGGCGGCGCTCCACTTCGAACGGTCGATCCGGATCGGCCACCGGGTCGGCCTCAACCGCATCGCGGCCGGGCTCTACGGGCTCGCCGAGGTCGACCGCCGGCTCGGACGGCGGGAGCAGAGCCGTAGCCGGTTCGAGGAGGCCGCCGACCTCGCCCGCGCCACGGCCGAGGTGCAGATCCTCGTGCCGGCGCTTTCCCGACTCGCCCGGCTGCTGCTGGACGGGTCCGCCGCCGACCCGGCCGCGGCCCGCGCCGCCGCCGACGAGGCCGAGCGGATCGCCCCGCCTGCCCTGGCGTCCCGGGCGCTGGTGGCCGGCGGCTGGGTCGCGCTGGCCGACGGCGACCTGGCGCTGGCGCAACGCCGGGCGGCCGACGCCACACAAGCCGCGCGCGCCGGCCGGCAAGCTGACGCGCTGGCCGAGTCGTTGGAGCTCGCCGCAGCGGTGAGCGCTGATGCCGGTGCGGCGCGGGCGGCGTTGCAGGAGGCCGCCGCGATCTGGGAACGCGCCGGTGCGCTGCCGGCCGCCGACCAGATGCGTGTGCTGCTCGGCCGGCTGCCCGGCGCCGATAGCGGACAGCGGCTGGCGGCGAGATCGGCCACCCGCCGACTGCTCGGCCTCGGCGTCCGGACCGTCAACGGGTCCCCTCTGCTGCCGGCCGAGGGCAACGCCGCAACGGTTCAAGTGCGTGTGCTCGGTCGCTTCGAGGTGTTCGTCGCGGGCCGGCCGGTGCCGCTGCCGGCGTGGCGATCCCGGCAGGCTCGTACCCTGCTCAAGATCCTGGCGGCCCGGCGAGGGCGACCGGTTCCCCGCAGCGAGCTGTGTGAGCTGCTGTGGCCGGACGACGAACCGCAACGCACCGCCCACCGGCTCTCGGTGCTGCTGTCGGTCGTCCGGACCGTGCTGGATCCGTTGCGGTTGTGGGCTCCGGACCACTATCTGGCGGCCGACCTCACCGGTGTCTCGCTCGACGTCTCCCGGGTGACGGTCGACGTCGAGGACCTGCTGCGCGACGCGACGCACGGCATGCAGCTCGCCCGCGAAGGCGATGCCGCCCTCGCCCGGGAGATCCTCGCCGAGGTGGACGCCGCCTATCGGGGCGACGCATTCGACGACGAACCGTACGAGGGATGGGCCGACGGTCTGCGCGAGCAGGCCAGGTCCGTGTGGTTACGGGCGCTGCGCGAGCTCGCCGACCTGTGGCGGTCGGCGCAGAACCCGGAGCAGGCGATCACGTGCCTGGTCCGGCTGCT
>NZ_JBFAZH010001575.1:0-1453 GCF_040681735.1 Actinoplanes sp. NPDC051633
GCAAAGGTCTCACCCGGCCGGACGCCGTGGTGGTCGTGCCGGTCGGCGCCGGTCCGGCCGCCGCGGCGGCCGGCGCCGCGCGGGTCATCGCCCTGTCCGAGGCGGCCGGGTGCCCCTTCGCCGCCGTGATCAGCGCCGGAGTCGCCGGCGGATTCGCGGGCCGCACCGAGGTCGGTGCCACCGTCCTCGGCCTGCGCAGCGTGGCCGCCGATCTGGGCGCCGAGTCGCCCGGCGGCTTTCTTCCGATCGACGACCTCGGCTTCGGCACCGGGGTCGAAACACCCGATCCGGAGCTGCGATGGCGCCTGGCCGACGCGCTGCCCGACGCCAGGACGGGCGACATCCTCACGGTCTCCACGGTCACCGGCACGGCCGCGACCGCGGCCCGGCTGGCCGAGGCGCATCCGTTCGCGGTGGCCGAGGCCATGGAGGGCCACGGCGTCGCGGTCGCCGCCGCCGCGGCCGGCCTGCCCTTCGCCGAGCTCCGCACGATCTCCAACCTGATCGGCCCGCGAGACCGTGACGCGTGGCGCATGACCGACGCGCTCACCGCTCTGACCAGGAGCGCAGCGGCGATCCACACGGTGTGAAAGGCCACTTGTGGGCTTTGCTACAGGTCGGCGCGGCACGGCGGGCATAGCGTGGCGACGTGGCACTCAAACTGGCGGTTTCGCCCTGTCCCAACGACACGTTCGTCTTCCACGCGCTGATCCACGGCCTGGTCCAGGACGCGCCGCCGGTCGAGCTGACCTTCGCCGACGTCGATGTCACCAACACGGCCGCCGAGCGGGGCGAGTTCGACCTGATCAAGGTCAGCTACGCGGCGCTGCCCTGGCTGATGGATCAGTACGACCTGCTGCCCTGCGGCGGCGCCCTCGGTCGCGGCTGCGGCCCGCTGGTGCTGACCCGCGGCGACAAGACCGACCTGAACGACGCGACCATCGCGGTCCCCGGTGACCGGACCACGGCCTACCTGCTCTTCCGGCTCTGGTCTCAGGGTCAGCAGCCCAAAGACGTCAAGGTGGTCCCGTTCCACGAGATCATGCCCGGGGTGGCCGACGGCACCTATGACGCCGGTCTGGTGATCCACGAGGCCCGGTTCACCTATCCCCGATACGGCCTGACCGCGCTGGTCGACCTCGGCGAGTGGTGGGAGCGGGACACCGGGCTGCCGATCCCGCTCGGCGCGATCCTGGCCAAGCGCGGCGTCGTCGACCCCGCGGCGGCGGCCGAGTGGATCCGGCGCTCGGTGAGCATGGCCTGGGCCAACCCGGCGGCGAGCCGCGATTTCGTGCTGGCCAACGCGCAGGAGATGGAGCTCGACGTGGTCGAGCAGCACATCGACCTGTACGTCAACGAGTTCACCCTGGATCTGGGCGAAGACGGAATCGAACAAAAAATGCGATTGACGGTGAAACTTTAGAACAGAGTTTAAAACATTTAACTAAAGCTT
>NZ_JBFAZH010001576.1:0-1453 GCF_040681735.1 Actinoplanes sp. NPDC051633
GCCGGCTGGACGCCGGCGCCGGTCAGCAGCGCGATCACCGCCAGCAGGGTGGCGAACGCGATCGCGTGCGTCCCGGTCCGGCTCGCGACCAGCGCCGGCGCCACCACGAAGGCGAGCGCGGGCGCCCCGAACACCCAGGGCGCCATCGGCAGCACCACGCCGAGGAAGCGGCGC
Organism: Actinoplanes sp. NPDC051633; assembly: GCF_040681735.1. Lineage (NCBI taxonomy): Bacteria > Bacillati > Actinomycetota > Actinomycetes > Micromonosporales > Micromonosporaceae > Actinoplanes > Actinoplanes sp. NPDC051633. The sequence continues at coordinate 175 of NZ_JBFAZH010001576.1, forward strand.
CGGCCGGCCGGCGGGATGCGGGGCAGGACGGGCCGGGAGGCCGCGTCGGGCGAGCGGGTGTCGGGCGGGCGGGTGTCGGGCGTGCGGAACAGTGGGATCGCCGCGGCGGCGGACAGGGCGATGTGCACCGCGTACGGCAGAACGGTCGGATGTGGGCCCCACTGCGCGAGTGCGCCGGAGACGCCGGGCCCCAGCCCGAAGCCCGCGGTGAGCGTGAGCGAGGCGCGCCGGGCGCGGGCCGACGGGTCCGCGTCGTGCTGCGACAGCTCCTTGATCCAGCTGGTGCCGGCCACCATCGCCACCGCGACGCTCAGCCCGCACACCAGCCGGCCCAGGCACATGCCGAGCACCGAGGCGTCGAAGGTGGCCAGCACGACGCTGCCGGCGACGCCCAGCACCAGTGCGGCGGCGACCAGGATCCGGCGCCCGTGCCGGTCGGCGAACCGGCCGGTCAGCAAGAAACCCGGGATCAGCCCGAGCACGTAGAAGGCGAAGAACAGATTGACCTCGACGGCGCTGTAGCCGTCGACCCGGCGGTAGAGCAGCAGCAGCGGCGAGAAGTGGTTGCCACCCCAGGCCGCCATCAGGATCGCGGGAGCGGCGGTCCGCCACGGGTGCCTCACCCGATCATTCTCGGGTAGCGGCAGGCCTTCTAGAGCCCGAGCGTCGCGAGGCGTTCGTCATACTCGATCTCGATCTCACCCTCGTCGGCGCCGGACTCCCAGATCGCCATCAGGGCGGTCTTGGTCTGGTCGTCGAGGGCGTCGTAGCGGTCGCGCCACTTCTCCGCGCCGTCGGTCCAGTAACCCACCGTCTTGTACGCGCTCGACGGAAGTCCAAGCTCACGCCGCAGATACCGGCGGACGCCCCGCAGCTCCCGCGTCTCGCCGGCCACCCACACGTACCCGACGCCCGCGGGTCGCGGCAGCGACCGGACCACGTGCTCGAGCCGGCTCGGTGCGTGGCCGTTGCCGCCGTAGATCCAGGTGATCTCGACGCCGTCCGGCGCGGCCAGGTCGAGGTGGTGCCCGGAGCCGGGGACCTCGAGCACGGCGTGGGTGCGCACACCCGGGGGAGCGGTCTCGATCAGGCGGGCCGCGGCCGGCAGCGCGGCGCAGTCGGCCACCAGGAACTGCCAGGTCAGACCGGCCGGTGGGTCGTACATGCCGTCCGGGGTGTTCAGGCCGACCCGGTCGCCGGGCCGCGCGGCCTTCGCCCACTCGGCGGCCACGCCGCCGTCGTGGATGTCGAAGTCGATGGTCACCTCGCCGGTCTCCGG
>NZ_JBFAZH010001577.1:0-1449 GCF_040681735.1 Actinoplanes sp. NPDC051633
TGCCGGCCTTCGCGACCCGCTCGATCTCGGTGCGGATGTTGCGCCGCACCTGCGCCTCGGGCAGCGGCGCCGGGCTGCCGTACTTCACGTTGTACAGGCCGGGGATGCCGGTCGGGTTGACGCCGTACAGGCCCGGGAGCGGCGGCAGGTTGTAGGGGGTCGTGGCCGCCACGTTGTCGAGGGTCACGCCGGCGGGCAGCCCGGACAGGCGCGCCACGCCGGTGTAGTAGGCGCCGCTGATGAACTGGCTGAACACCGAACGCTCGGTCGCGTCCAGGTCGAAGCCGGCGAAGGTGCGCAGCAGCGGGGGAGCGGTGACCACGAGCTTGCGGGCCAGGATCAGCCGCGGGCCGTCGGGGGTGGCGACCAGCACGCGTACGCCGGACCCGGACCGGTCGACCAGCAGCACCTGGGAGTCGAGCAGCGCGTTCTCGCCGAGGTGTGCGGTGGCGCGCTCGTACAGCAGGCTGTTGTCGTGTGCCGCGGTGGTGAGGAACGAGCCGCCGAGAATGTTCCGTGCGACACCGGGGCCGAACGTGTTGATCGGGTAGAGCGCGGGGAGCTCGAGAATGTTGCCGACGCCCTGCCCGTAGTTGAAGACCAGGGGCACCACCGAGCCGAAGTCGTACTTGCGGACGAAGTCGGCGAACGGCGCCACCAGGTCCTGCGGCACGGGGTCGGGCAGGTCGATGACGGTGTCGATCGGCCCGAACCGGCTCACCACCTCGAGGTACGCGGGCAGCGCGGCGGGCACCGGCGGCGTGTAGTCGACCGGCCGGCCGGTGCGGAAGTCCACGTACGTGGTGGTGCCTCCGCCCGGGCCGCCGCCGATCGGCGCCAGCGCCACGCCGAAGCGGTCGAAATACGCCCGGACCAGCGGGTTCTCCTCGAAGACGATCACTCCGATGTCAACCGTGCCGCCGGTCACCGGGTCGTGGTAGGTCTCGGTGTGCCCGCCCAGCCGGTCCTGCTTCTCCACCACGACCACGCTGCGGCCGAAGTCACCGAGCCGCACGGCGGTGTACGTGCCGGCCGAGCCGCCGCCGATCACGCAGACGTCGCGGCGGATCACCTGCGCGCCGGCGAAGTCCGCCGTGGACAGGCCGGCGGACGGGCCGGGCGACGGGGCGGCCGAGGCGCCGGACGAGGAGAGCGAGGCCGCCACCGACCCGGCCGCCGTGGCGCCCATCAGTCCCAGCATCCGCTTGCGCGTCATTCCCACGGCGGTTCCCCCGTCTGTCGATCACGAGTAGTCAAGGTCAAGTTACTGGCGATCAATCCACAGGGGAATAGACAAGCATCGAGGTAAAAGTTTTCGCGGCGGCGTCACTCCCTGACGCCGATGTGCTGGACCGGCGGGGTGCGCAGCAGCCGCGCGATCGGCAGCACCGTCGTCGCCAGCGCCAGCACCGCCGTCCCGCCGAGCACGATTACCAGCCCCAGCGGTGG
>NZ_JBFAZH010001578.1:0-1446 GCF_040681735.1 Actinoplanes sp. NPDC051633
CGGATGACCCGCGCCGCGGTCTGGCCGACCGCGGTCGTGAGCGCCGAGGAACTGGTGACCGTGGTGGTGTTGGCGCCGCCGGCGCCGGTGGTCCCGCCGTTCTGCGTCGCCCAGCCGTACAGGCCGTTGTCGGCCAGCGGAGCCGCCACCGGGGCGGCCACCGGCGCGGCACCGGCGGAGGCAGGGGACTGCGCCCGGGCGGTGCCGGTGAGGCCGGCGGTGAGGGTCGCGGCGAGCAGGCCGGCGCCCGCGGCGAACAGCGTGACATGGCGTCTGCGTACAGACATGGGGATGGCTCCTTCAACAATGGGGGATTGATGGCGAGCCCGCATCGAGAAATATAAATGTGAGTTCGCCGGAATTCAACAGCGGGAATCAGGAAACAAAGTGTTCAGACGCTGATTCGGCCGGCGCCCGCGCCCGCGGTGACAATGGATTCGACGTTCGCCGCGGGGTCCGGCGTGTACGAGTACGGAATGGACGCGACGCTGCCTCCGGTCTGCCCGCTGCCGGAATTGACGAGCTGGTTGTTGCGTGCCTCGTGCGTGCCCGGGCCGGAGCTTCCCTCGCCGAGGTGGAACGGGTCCTCGACGTTCTCGAACGAGTTGGCCTCGACCAGCACGCCCGCGCCCTCCGTGGAGGCGACGCCGTACCCGCTGTTGCCGTTGTAGTAGTTGTTGTAGACGTGCACCGGGTTGCCGAAGCGGACCCGCGGGTGCCGCTGCGTGGAGGCGTCGAAGAAGTTGTGGTGGTAGGTCACGCGCAGGTGGCCGATGTCCTGGCTGCCGTTGTCGTCGCTGTGCCCGAGCAGCATCGACTTGTCGTGGTTGAAGACCCGGTTCCAGGACACCGTGACGAAGTCCGAGCCGCGCTTGATGTCGACCGCGCCGTCGTACCCGTTGCTGAACGAGTTGTGGTCGATCCAGACGTTGCGGGCCGACTGCTCGACGTTGATGGCGTCGTCGTCCCAATCCCGGAAGGACAGGTTGCGGACGATGATGTTGGTTCCGCCGCTGATCGTGAGACCGCAGCCCACGATGGACGCGCCGGAGTTGCCGAGGATCGTCTTGTTCGACTGCACCCGCAGCATGCCGGAGCAGGTGATCGTGCCGGAGACCCGGATCACCGCCGCGCTGCTCGAGCCGATCGCGCTGGTCAGGGCAGAGGCGCTGGTCACCGTCGTGGCCGGGGCGCTCCCGCCGCCGGAGGTGCCGCCGTTCTGGGTGGCCCAGCCGACCAGGCCGGTCTGCGGCTGCGAGGGCGGCGGCTCCGAGGACGGCGGGTCGGTGGGTGTGGTGGGCGGGTCGGTGGGGGTCGAGCCGCCGGCGCCGTCCACGGTCACGTCGTCGAAGCGGGCGCTGGCATAGGCGGTGACCAGTGCGAGGCGTCCGGCGCCGAAGGAGGAGTTGCTTCCCGCGCCGACCTGCGAGCCGTTGACCAGCCCGC
>NZ_JBFAZH010001579.1:0-1442 GCF_040681735.1 Actinoplanes sp. NPDC051633
CCCGGCTGCATCTGCTGCCGGCCGCCACCGAGCCGCTCCTGGAGGAGCCCGTCGCCCGGCCCGGCCCCGACCTTCTCCGCGACTTCCTGGCGTCGCCGGAGGCGGCCGGTTTCGGGCTGCACGACCTGCACGGCGACGACGAACTGGCCAGCCTGCACTTCTGTCTGAGTCTGATCACCGACCACGCGGCCGGGCTGCCGGACGGCGATCCGCTGCGCTGGAGCCCCGCGGTCGCCGGGCTGTTCCTGCTCGACTGGGTCCACCGGCGGGCGGTCCTGGACATGGACGATGCCGCGATGCTGCCGCGGGTCACCCGGGCGTGGTCGGCCTATGCGATCCGCAGGCGTGGGTTGCCACCGGCCGCGGCCGAGCAGATCGACTCGGTGGTCGAGGAGATGATCCCGGAGTTCGCCCGGTTGTACGCGACGGGCGAGCGCCGCAGCCCGGCGACGGCAGCCGTGGCGCAGCTGATCTCCGAGGGCGTCGACCCGAACGACACCGACGCGATCGACGCCTGGATCGACCAGAACCGGCACCGCCTGAACGGCGAGTAGCTCTCCCAACCAAAGTGGTAGGCGAGTGGGCTATCCCGCCCGCTGGGCTACCACTTCCGCCCCTGCTGCGGGAACGGTCCCTCTTGAAGCGGCCGGCCCGCCCGACCGGTGGCCCAGGTCGGCGGCGGTGGCGGGTCGGGCGTGGTGCGGCCCGTCGCGCTCGTCAACGGCTCTGCCCCTGCTGCGGGAACGGTCCCTCATGAAGCGGCCGGCACGCCGATCGGTGGCCCAGGTCGGCGGCCATGCCGGCGTGGTGGCGGGTCGGGCGTGCTGCGGCCCGTCGCGCTCGTCAACAGCTCTGCCCCTGCTGCGGAAACGGTCGCTCTTGAAGCGGCCGGCACGCCGATCGGTGACCCAGGTCGGCGGCCATGCCGGCGTGGTGGCGGGGTCGGGCGTGCTGCGGCCCGTCGCGCTCGTCAACGGCTCTCCAGCAAAGTGGTAGGCCCGTGGGCTTTCCGGGCCTCTGATAGCCCGATGGGCTACCACTTCCGCCCTGTGCTGTGGACAAATCGGCCACTGTGGTAGCCCACGAGTGTGTGCGGCGGCGAGATAGCCCGCTGGGCTACCAGTTCTTTCCGCGCACCTTCGAACCTCCGGGACCGGTCGCCCGCCGAGCCGACGATCAGCGCGATCGGGCCGCACCTCGCCGGACCGGCCACCCCCGCCGGCATGGCCGCCAACATCAACCCCCGACCACCCGCCACACCCCGCCGGCATGGCCGCGAGGCCGGCACATACCGGGCCGGCCGGGCGTGGGCTACCAGCGGTTGGTGTGCTCTGCGTGGTGGCGGCCTACGCGGGAGCCGCGGTGGCCGGCGATCACCGAGTCGTCCGCTCGGTGCTGACGCTCGGCGCGGTGGCTGCCGCGGTATGAGCGGCCACCCGACT
>NZ_JBFAZH010001580.1:0-1440 GCF_040681735.1 Actinoplanes sp. NPDC051633
GCTTGCCACGTGGAGGCCGAACTCGGCGGCGAGCTGGTCGATGCGGGTCAGTGCCGTCGTCCGGGCCGGGGACGTGGCCGGGAGGACGGCGGCGTAGAGCTCCCACATCTCCAGGTCGTCGGCGCCCGAGGAGGAGCGGAGCCAGGTCTCGAGGAGTTCGCGGTCGGCGGCTCTGAGCACCGCGTCCCGGAGACGGCCGTCGAGCCGCCGGCGCAGCCGGATCACGCCGGGGGCGTCCGAGGAGGGCAGCAGCGGGCCGGTGTACTCGGTCAGGGCGTCGGCGACCCGGCCGGCGTCGAGGTGGGCGGTGACCCGGCTGAAGTCGGCGCTCAGGGCGGCGTGCAGGCGGTAAGGGCGCGAGTCGAGCAGCTGCGGGCCGAGGATGCGGCGCAGGCGGGAGAGTTCGGCGCGGACCGTCACCGGGTTCAGGTCGTCGTGGTAGAGGTCGAGACCCAGCTGGTCGCCGGTCCGCCCCTCTGGATGCGTCAGGAGCAGGACCAGCAGCTCGGAGTGCCGGCGGCCGAGGCGGGTGCGCCGGCCGTCGACGGTCAGCATGGCCTCGTCGCGGCCGAGCACCGCCACCGAGGGCGCGCCCGTCTCCGGCGGCTGCAGCGCCGACAGAAAGGCCTCGGCGGCCAGCGCCGTGGCGCGTACCAGGGCCAGGCTGTGCGGGTTGGCCAGGTGGTCACCGCCGGTCACGTCGATCGCTCCGAGCAGCCGCCCGGTCGCCGGGTCGTGGATCGGGGCCGCCGCGCAGGTCCAGCGCTGCACCGGCCGGCTGAAGTGCTCGGTGGCGAAGATCTGCAGCGGGTGGTCGACGGCCAGCGCGGTGCCCGGCGCGTTGGTGCCCGCGTGCGCCTCGTCCCAGCGGGCGCCCGGGACGAAGTTCATCGACTCGGCCCCGCGCAGCGCCACCCCGGTGCCCTCGACCCAGAGCAGCCGCCCGTGCGCGTCGCAGACCGCCATCAGGTGGTCGCCGTCGTCGGCCAGCCCGCCCAGCAGGTCGCGGAAGATCGGCAGCACCCGGGCCAGCGGATGCGCCGCCCGATAGGTCTCGAGGTCGCCGTCGCTGATCTCGATCGGCGCAGTGTGGTCCGGCCCGATCGCGTCCGCCGAGCGTCGCCACGAGTCGGCGACCACGCGCCGGATGGCGGTGCCGCCGGGATCGAGGTCGCCCGTCACGAACCGCTCGTGGGCGCGACCGACCTGCCGGATCCGTTCAGCCGGATCGGCGCCCCGGTCAAGGGCCAGCCACGGGTTCGACAAAGGGGGGTACCTCCGCTCCACCCCATCGTGACCCGGATCACGCGCGGCGACAACCTCTAGGGTGCCGGTCATGACCGACTGGCCGGCCACCGAGGCCGAGGCGCTCGCCGTGCAGGATGAGCTGCGGCTGCGCCTGCTCGACGGTCCCGTGCCGGCCGACACGGCGCTGTTCGC
>NZ_JBFAZH010001581.1:0-1439 GCF_040681735.1 Actinoplanes sp. NPDC051633
CCGGTCAGCTTGCGGAACCGCTCCTCGATGGCCGGCGCCGCGGTCCGCAGCTCGGGCACCGTGGCCACCGCCGAGTTGAGCCGGGCCACCACCGCCTCCACCGGGAAGGGCGCCGGGCCGGACCCGAGCTCCTGCGCGAGCGTGGCGTGCACGGAGGCGACCGCCTCGCCCAAGCGGTACGACTCACCCTGGAAGTCGCCGCCCACCTCGTCGGCGCGCAGCTCGGCGTCCTCGGCGAACAGATCCCGCGCGCTCGCGGTCGCCATCGCCCAGCCCTCGGCCGAGTTCTCGGCGTACTCGGTGACCATGCCCAGCGGGGTGTCGGTGGCCTCGAACGAGCCGAGCAGCCGCGCGACGTGCGGGTTGCCGGCCCGGCCGAGCACCCGGTTCAGCTCGGTGTCCGGGTTGATGCCGGTCTGCACCCGCCGGAAGATCTTGAGGATCGCCTCCTGCTCGAAGATCACGCTGGTGTTGCTCTGCTCGGCGTCGAACACCCGCGGGGCCCGGTCCACCGGCAGCGTCACGTCCGGCTCGGGTTCGAAGGTGATGTCGCCCTTCGTCGCGCCCTCCGCGATCAGCGAGAGCAGGTAGCGCGCCGCCGACGGGTCGTAGAGCGCGTCGTACCCGGTGCGGTCGCCGTCGGTGCCGATGGTCGCGACCGTGCTGTACTCGAAGATCGGCCCGCTGTCCCAGGCCACCAGCACCTGGTACCGGTCCGAGCTGCCGTCGGTGTAGGTGGCGTCGACCAGGACGTGGTCGAGGTTGTCGCGCAGCGGGGTCACCATGGCGGGTTCCGCCGACTCGAGAGTCCGCGTCTTGCCCGCGTACCAGCGCTGCTGCGGCAGCCACTCGGCGTAGGGCAACGTCATTGCTTCTCCTCCGATCCGCACAGCTGGAACCAGTAGAAGCCGTGTCCGGGCAGGGTCAGGAGGTATGGCAGCTGACCGATCCGCGGGAAGTTCACGTGCCCGGTCAGCTCCACCGGCGTGTAGCCGGCCCAGTGTTGCAGGTTCAGCTCGATCGGCTGCGGGAAGCGGGACAGGTTGTTGACGCACAGCACGACGTCGTCGCCGTCCTCGCGCAGGAACGCCAGCACCGACGGGTTCGAGCCGCCCAGCTCGCGGAACGTGCCGGTCGCGAACGCGTCGTGCCGGCGACGCACGGCCAGCATGGTGCGCGTCCAGTTCAGCAGCGACGTCGAGCTGTCCCGCTGGGCCTCGACGTTGACCGCCTGGTAGCCGTACACCGGGTCCTGGTTGGCCGGCAGGAAGAGCCGGCCCGGGTTCGCGGTGGAGAAGCCCGCGTTGCGGTCCGGGGTCCACTGCATCGGGGTACGGACACCGTCGCGGTCACCGAGCCAGATGTTGTCGCCCATCCCGATCTCATCGCCGTAATACAGCACCGGGGACCCGGGCAGCGACAGCAGCAGCGCGGTGAAC
>NZ_JBFAZH010001582.1:0-1439 GCF_040681735.1 Actinoplanes sp. NPDC051633
CTTCGTGCGGGACGAGACTCTCGACGACGCCGCGCTGCGCGAGCTCGCCGAGGAGACCGGGCTGCGACCCGGCGAGGACGTCCTCGAGCAGGTACACCTCGAGCAGCTGCGCACCTACGGCGACCCGGGGCGCGACCCGCGGATGCGCGTCGTCTCGGTTGCGTATCTCGCCTTCGCGCCGAGCCTCCCCGCCCCGGGGGCGGGATCGGACGCCGCCGGCGCGTTCTGGCAGCCCGTCGACGAGGCCGGCGAGCTGGCCTTCGACCACGCGGCGATCCTGGCCGACGGTCTCGACCGTGCCCGCTCGAAGCTCGAGTACACGCCGCTGGCCACCGCGTTCGTCGGCAGCGAGTTCACCATCTCCGAGCTGCGGGCGGTCTACGCCGCGGTCTGGGGCGAGGACCTACATGCCGGCAACTTCCACCGCAAGGTCCTGTCGGTGCCCGGCTTCGTGGAGAGCACCGGCGAGACCGCGGCGCGTGGCGGAGAGCGGGGCGGGCCCCGGGCGCGGTTGTACCGGGCCGGCGACGCGCGTCTGCTGCATCCGGCGCTGCTGCGACCGGCCCGGGAGGAGGGTGTGCGATGAACTTCGCCGAGGCGGTCCGGGCGATCGAGGAAGCGGACGTCTTCGCGGAGCTCTCGAACGGTCACGCGGGTGCTGCTTTTGTGGACCCCGCTGACGCGTACCGGAAGCTTTCGAAGATCGTGCATCCGGATGCCGCACCCGCGGCGCTGGGCGCGACCGCGACGCAGGCCTTCGCCAAGCTCTCCGCCCTGTGGGCGAATCGCGCCACGACGGCCGTGGCGGCCGGCGACATCGCGGATCTGCACGCGGTCGACGGCGGGCTGCTGAAAGTGCCGCGCAGTCACGCCGACAACGACCTGATGGAAGCGGAAGCGGCCGCCCTCAGAACACTGTGGACCGACGGTGATCCGCGGCATCGTGCCTATGCGCCGCGCCTGATCGAGTCCGTCACGCGCAGGGACGGGCGCGTCGTCAACAAACTCCAGCGGCTGCACGGATTCCTGACCCTCGCGGAAGTGTTGCGGCGGCGGCCCGGCGGGATCGATCCGCGCGACGCGGCGTGGATCTGGCGGCGGCTGCTGGTGGCGCTCGGCTGGGCGCATCGAGCCGGCCTCGTGCACGGCGCGGTCCTGCCCGCCCACGTGCTGATCCATCCCACCGAGCACGGCGTGGTGCTCGTCGACTGGTGCTACGCGGTGCGAACCGGCAATCGCATCCCCGCGCTGGTCGCCGAGCACCGCGCCGACTACCCGCCGGAGATCCCGCACGTCACGGCGGCCACCGACATCTACATGGCGACCGTCCTGATGGGACGGCTGATCGAGAACAAACCGAAGCCGGTCCAGAGATTCCTGGACGGCTGCCTCTACGACGCGCCGCGGATGCGCCCGCACGATGCCTGGGCGCTGCTGGC
>NZ_JBFAZH010001583.1:0-1438 GCF_040681735.1 Actinoplanes sp. NPDC051633
TTGGCCGTGGTGGCCTGGGAGGCGGGAGTGGCGGCCCGGGCGGCGGCGACCTTGCGACGCGAGATGCCGGCGGATCCGTCGACCACGACGGTCACGCCGGCGTCCACCAGCGCCCGTACGATCTTCTTGGCCTGTGCCGGGGTCACCTCGGCGGACTCGACAGTCTGCGCGACCTGGGAAGCCGTGATCTGCCCGCCCGCGCCCTGAGCATGGGCGATCAGGGCCTCGGTGAGGGAGCGAACGTCGGCACCGGTCTGGTGGGCTTCTGTCACGAATGACCTTCCGGAGGGCGTTGGAACGGCCTGTGCCCAGCACGATGCGGCGACGGGCTGGGCTGGGCTTGGCTGGTGGAAGCATTACTTGCTGCTGGGACCACTGAAACGCGGACCGGCCGGCAGGTCTGGAGTCCGTGTAGCGGTGGCAGTGGTGAATTGTAGCGCCGATGACCGAGAAGCTCTCGTCGCCGCACGCCACCGGCATGCCGCGGGGGCCGCTGAGCCCTCACCGCATGGCCGGCGGGAGAATGGTACTGGTCCGATCGAGTTGGAGGTGACCGCTATTTCCGCCACATCGACGCCCGCCGAGTTGCTGGCCGTCGCGGTGCGGATCGCCCGGGAGGCGGCCGCGACCGCGCGCCGGATGCGCGCCGAGGCGATCCAGGACGTGCAGACGAAGAGCACCGACACCGATGTGGTCACGGCGGCCGACAAGGCGGTGGAGCGGCAGGTGGTGGAGGCGCTGCGGGCCGAGCGCCCGGGCGACACGGTGCTGGGCGAGGAGTACGGCGACACGGACGCGACGGCGATCGCCGGCGGCGGCACCCGGTGGATCCTCGATCCCATCGACGGGACCGTGAACTATCTCTACGACATCCCGGCGTACGCGGTCTCGCTGGCCGCGGAGGTCGACGGCGTCGTCGTGGCCGGCGTGGTGCACAACCCGGCCACCGGCGACGAGTGGACCGCGACCCTGGGCGGCGGCGCCTGGCGTGCCGGCCGCCGGCTCACCGGCTCGACCCGCGAGACGCTCGACCAGGCACTGGTCGGCACCGGCTTCGGCTACGACTCCGCCCGCCGCCGGCACCAGGGCGCCGTGTTCGCCGAGCTGATCACCCGGATCCGCGACATCCGGCGGATCGGGGCGGCCTCCGTCGACCTCTGCCTGGCCGCTGAGGGCCGGCTGGACGCGTACTTCGAGAAGGGCCTGAACCACTGGGACCACGCCGCGGGCGGCCTGATCGCCGCCGAGGCCGGTCTGCGGGTGTCCGGACTCGACGGAGCCGCCCCCGGCCCGGACATGCTCGTCGCCGCGCCCCCGGCGCTGTTCGGCCCGCTGCACGACGCGCTGGTGGAGCTGGACGCCTCGGGCGGGCCGTGAACCCCGCCTTACTTGCCGGGCGCGGGCGCGGAGCAGGCGCCCGGCGGCGGGGTCGGCTCGC
>NZ_JBFAZH010001584.1:0-1435 GCF_040681735.1 Actinoplanes sp. NPDC051633
GGACGCCTGGCTGCGGTGGCAGACGACGGACCGCAGCAAGGTGGTGAACCCGGCGGCGTTCCTGGCCACCACGACGACCCGGCTGGCCATCAACTCGCTGCAGTCGGCGCGGGCGCGGCGCGAGACGTACATCGGGCCGTGGCTGCCCGAGCCGGTCGACACCGGCGCCGATCCCTATCTGGGCGCCGAGCGCGGCGAGGCGCTGCAGTTCGCGGCCCTGATGCTGATGGAGAAGCTCACCCCCAACGAACGCGCGGCCTACGTGCTGCGCGAGGCCTTCGACTACCCGTACGCGCAGATCGCCGACATCCTGCAGTCCACCGAGCCCGCGGTGCGTCAGCTCGTCAGCCGGGCGCGCAAACACATGGCCGGTGAGCGGCGCGCGCCGGTCAGCCTCGCCGAGCAGCGCAAGCTGCTGACCACGTTCATCGACGCGGCGAGGTCCGGTGACATGGCGGAGCTGGAGCAGCTGTTCGCGGCCGAGGCGGTGAGCCTGTCCGACGGCAACGGCGCGTACCAGATCGCCCGCCGGCCGATCGTCGGAGCGGACCGGGTGGCAAGCTTCCTGGCGGCGATCGCCTGGAACTGGCCGGGCCTCGAGGTCGAGTTCGTGACCGTGAACGGGCAGGCGTCGGCGCTGCTGAGGCGCGACGGCGAGCTCTACGGCGTGCTCGCCGTCACCGTCACCGACGGCGGCATCGACCGGGTGCTCTGGATGCTCAACCCGGACAAGCTCGGGGCTGTCACAACCGGGTGAGCCATCCGGTCTTATTGGTGTGACAACGAGAATTCTTGTGGTTGGCGGCGGCTACGCGGGTTTCTACACCGCCTGGAAGCTGGAGAAGAAGCTCCGGCGCGGCGAGGCGCAGGTCGTGGTGGTCGATCCGCGGCCGTACATGACGTATCAGCCCTTCCTGCCGGAGGTTCTGGCCGGTTCGGTGGAGGCGCGGCACGCCGCGGTGTCGCTGCGCCGGCACTTGCGCAAAACCAAGATCATTTCGGGTACGGTCACCGCGGTCGACCACGAGCACCGGACGGTCGCCGTGCGGCCCGCCCAGGGTCCGGAATACGACCTCGGGTACGACGTCATCGTCGTCACCGCCGGCGCCGTGACCCGCAAACTGGCCGTGCCGGGCGTCGCGGAGCAGGCGATCGGCATGAAGCACGTCGAGGAGGCGGTGGCGATCCGCGACCGGCTGCTGACCGCCTTCGACCGGGCGTCGACGCTCGCCCCCGGGCCGCTGCGGCAGAAGCTGCTGACCGTGACCTTCGTGGGCGGCGGGTTCTCCGGCGTCGAGGGCTTCGGCGAGCTGCTGTCGCTCGCGACCTCGCTGGTCCGCAGATATCCCGAGCTGAGCGCCGAGGAGCTGCGGTTCCATCTCGTCGAGGCGCGGGACCGGATCCTGCCGGAGGTCACCGACGAACCCGGGCGCTG
>NZ_JBFAZH010001585.1:0-1433 GCF_040681735.1 Actinoplanes sp. NPDC051633
CCCTGAGCGGCCTCGACGAGGCTCGCGAATACCTCGCGCATCCCGTGCTCGGCCCGCGGCTGCACGAGGCGGCGGAAGCGATCCTCAGCGTCGAGGGCCGCAACGTCGGCGCCATCCTCGGCTTCCCGGACGACCTCAAGCTGCGGTCGTCGATGACCCTCTTCGCCGCGGCGGTGCCCGACGACGGCATCTTCCACAAGGTCCTGGTCAAGTACTACGACAGTCCCGACCCGCGCACGCTGGAGCTGCTGGATGGCTGACGTGATCGTCGTCGGCGGCGGCATCATCGGCCTGACCGCGGCGGTCCGTCTGCAGGAGGCCGGCCTCGACGTCGTCGTGTGGTCGAAGGACCCGCCGGAGCGAACCGTCTCCTCGGTGAGCGCGGCGGTCTGGTATCCCACCAGGACGGAATTCGATCCCCGGGTACGCGCCTGGGGGCTGGAGACCTACGACGAGTTCACCCGCCAGGCGGCCGCCGGGATCCCCGGGCTGTTGATCCGGACGACCCGCAACGTCGGCAAGGTGGACTCGCTGTGGTGGGCGCCGCCGGGGCTGAGCCGCGACGAGGAGGAGGTCAGCTTCGCGGCGCCGCTCGCGGAGATGAGCGTCTACCTCCCGTGGCTGGCGGCGCGGGTGCGGGTCGAGCGGCGCGAGGTGCGCGCCCTCGGCGAGGTGCCGGCGCCGGTCGTCGTGAACGCGACCGGCCTGGCCGCCCGCGAACTGGCCGGCGACCCCGCCGTCTACCCCGCCCGCGGCCAGATCGTGCTGGTCCGCAACCCCGGTGTCGAGGAGTCGGTGCGGGCGCAGGGCTTCTACGTGCATCCCCGCTCGTCGGATGTGGTGCTCGGCGGGACATGGGACGAGAACGAGTGGGACCTCGCACCCGATCCGGCGGTGCGGTCGCGGATCCTGGCCGGAACCGCCGAGCTTGTCCCGGCGCTGGAGGGCGCCGAGGTGCTGGGCGACCGGGTCGGGTTGCGGCCGTGCCGGCGCGGCGGGCCGCGGGTGGAGCGCGAGGGCAGGGTGGTGCACGCGTACGGGCACGGCGGGGCCGGGATGACGCTGTCCTGGGGTTGCGCCACCGAGATCACGAGATTGGTCGTCGAGAAGGTTTCGTAAAGATTAACGGAACACTAACGTCAGTCTATGGCTGAACGACGTCTGCTGAAGCTCCTCGGCCACACCGGCCGCGACCCGATGACCTGCCTTTACCGCTGTGGGAACGCCTGCGACCACCCGGTGCCGAACAATTCGGACAACGAAACCTTCGCCGACGTTGTCGCCTCGCGCCGCGGCCTCTTCCGGGCCGGGGGGCGCGGCGCCGGGGTGGGGAGCGGGGGGGGGTGGGCGGGGGGCGCCCCCCCGCCCCCGGGGGCGGCGGGGGGCGCGGCCGCCGCCGGCCCGCTCGCCTTCCTCGGCCTCACCGGCGTACC
>NZ_JBFAZH010001586.1:0-1431 GCF_040681735.1 Actinoplanes sp. NPDC051633
GCGCGTCCGTGCCGTCGGACTCCGCCGCCGCCGAGGCCTCCGGTGCGGCCCTGGCCGACGACGGCGACCTCACCGTCGTACCCCTGGCCGCCGGCGCCGCCTCCGCAGCTGCCGCGGCCGACGTCGGCCCGTCCGGCGTCGTCTGCGACGGCGACGGCGTGACCGGCAAGCGCGTGCAGGTCATGTACGTGTACGAGGCCGGCACCGCCAGCCGGTTCGCCAAGTACCAGGCGTCGTTCCGCACCTGGTCGGCGGGCGTGGACGCGATCTACGACGCCAGCGCGCAGGAGACCGGCGGCACGCGGCACCTGCGGTACGTGACCACCGCCGACTGCCAGGTCGACGTGCGCGAGGTCGAGGTGCCCGCCGGTGGTCTCAAGGACTTCAGCGCCACCATGTCCGCCCTCAGGACACTGGGCTGGAACCGCACCGACCGCAAGTACATGATCTTCGCCGAGTCGAATGTGTACTGCGGCATCGGCACGTTCACCGGCGACGACAAGCCGGGCGCGGCCAACCGCAACAACTCCGGCGCCTCCTACGGCCGCAGCGACAGCGGCTGCTGGTCGCCGAGCGTCGCCGCGCACGAGCTGGGACACAACCTGGGCGCCGTGTCGAACAGCGCGCCGAACTCCAGCAAGGCGGGCCACTGCGTCGACGACTTCGACGTCATGTGTTACAAGGACACGGCTCAGACGGTGATGAAGTCGGTGTGCACCGACCGGGCCAAGGAGAACCGGCTCGACTGCAACCACGACGACTACTACAGCACCGACGTGCGGGCCGGGAGCTACCTCGCCTCGCACTGGAACGTGGCGGACAACCAGTTCCTGATCGCCGGCACGCCGGGCGGTGGCAACCCGTCACCCTCGCCGACGACCCCGTCGCCGACGCCGACCACTCCGTCGCCGACGCCGACGACCCCGTCGCCGTCGCCCACCACGCCGTCGCCATCGCCCACCACCCCGTCGCCCTCGCCGACCAGTCCGACCCAGACGTCGCCCTCTCCGACGTCGCCGTCGCCGACGCCGACCGGGTCCCCGTCACCCGACACGGGACTCGCGCCGCTCACGGTCAGCGACGCCCAGCCCACCTCGGTGCGGCTGAGCTGGCCGGCGAAGGCGGGAACCACCCGCTACAGCGTCGTCGTCAACGGACGCTCGCTGGGCACGGTCGCCGGCACGGGCGTACGCGTCGTCGGTCTGCGGCCGGGCACCGCGTACCGCTTCCAGATCACGGTGGGCGGGCAGCCGTACACCAAGGAGGTCTCCCTGACCACCGCGGCGGCCTACACGCCCAAGGGTGCGGCGTACTTCAGCCTCACCAACGCCCTCACCGGCACCACCGCCGACCTCTACGGTGGACGTTCGGCCGATCGCACGCCGCTGGTCGTCGACGCCGCGGCCACGCCGATGCCGGCGGCCGACGCGG
>NZ_JBFAZH010001587.1:0-1429 GCF_040681735.1 Actinoplanes sp. NPDC051633
GGTGCTCGTGCCGACCCGCGAGCTGGCCGAGCAGGTCTCCCAGGCGGTCCACCGCTACGGGCGGGAGCTGGGCGTGCGCGTCCTGCCGGTCTACGGCGGCCAGCCGATAGGGCGGCAGCTGCAGGCCCTGCACCGCGGCGTACAGGTCGTCGTCGGCACCCCGGGCCGGGTGCTCGACCACATCAACCGCGGCACGCTGCAGCTCAGCGACGCGCGGACCGTGGTGCTGGACGAGGCCGACGAGATGCTCGACATGGGCTTCGCCGAGGACATCGAGGCGATCCTGGCCGAGACCCCGACCGAGCGGCAGACCGTGCTGTTCTCCGCCACGATGCCGCCGCGCATCGACGCGATCGCCCGCCGCCACCTGCGGGAGCCGGTGCGGATCTCGATGGGCCGGGAGGACGCCGCCCCGGGTGACCTGCCGCTGGTCCGGCAGAGCGCGTACATCGTGGCCCGCGCCCACAAGGCGTCCGCCCTGGGCCGGATCCTGGACGTCGAGGCGCCTGCCGCGGCGATCGTCTTCTGCCGCACCCGGGAGGAGGTCGACCAGGTCACCGAGACGCTCAACGGGCGTGGCTACCGGGCCGAGGCGCTGCACGGCGGGATGAGCCAGGACCAGCGCGACCGGGTGATGGGCCGGCTGCGCGGCGGCAGCACCGAGTTGCTGGTGGCCACCGACGTGGCCGCCCGCGGGCTGGACGTCGAGCAGCTCACCCACGTGATCAACTTCAACGTGCCGTCGGCGCCGGAGGCGTACGTGCACCGGATCGGCCGGGTCGGGCGGGCCGGCCGGGAGGGCGCCGCGATCACCCTGGCCGAGCCGCGCGAGCAGCGCATGCTCAAGGCCATCGAACGCCTCACCGGCCGGCGGATCACCCTGGAGAAGCTGCCCACGGTGACCGATCTGCGGGCCCGCCGGCTGGAGCTGACCCGGGCCGCGCTGCAGGCCAGCCTGGAGGACGACGACCTGGAACGCTTCCGGGTGGTGATCGACTCGCTGACCGACGAGTTCGACGTCGAGAACATCGCCCTGGCGGCGGTGAAGCTGCTGCACGAGGCGGCCGGCGGCGACGTGGACGAGGAGGAGATCCCGACCCCCGACCCGCCGCGGCGCGAGCGGGAGACCCGGGAGGGCCGGGAATCGGCCGGTCCCCGCCGCCCGCGGGCGGCCGACGCGGGAGCGACCCGGCTGTTCGTCGGTCTGGGGCGGCGCGCGGGGCTGCGGCCGCAGGATCTGGTCGGCGCGATCGCGGGGGAGTCCGGGCTGAGTGCCCGGGAGGTCGGCGCGATCCAGATCACCGACCGGTTCTCGCTGGTCGAGGTGCCGGAGGCGGCCGCCGACCGGGTCATCAAGGCGCTGTCGCGCAGCACCATCCGCGGCCGCCGGCCGACCGTCCGCCGGGAGCGCTTCAGCCGCTGAAAAACC
>NZ_JBFAZH010001588.1:0-1426 GCF_040681735.1 Actinoplanes sp. NPDC051633
CCAACCACAGCCGCGTGAACGACCCCGGGACGCCGCACGTGCTCGCCGAGATGCTCGACATCTCCGACGAGATGGCCGCCCAGGAGGCGCTGCGGGCCAACGAGCAGATGCTCGCCCGGCTCACCGAGACGCTGCCGCTGGGTGTGCTCCAGATCGACACCGACCGCACGGTCGTCTATCAGAACTCGCGGGTCGCGCACGCCACCGGCAGCCGGGTCGGCGACAAGATGGAGATGAACGGGATCACGGCCGGCGATCGGCCGGCCGCGATCGCCGCGATCGACGCCGTGCTGCGCGGCGAGGACCACATCGAGATCGAGTACGGCTACCGCAGCCGGGTCACCGGCGCCCGCCGGATCCACGCGACGTTGCGCCCGCTGACCGGTGACGACGGCACGGTTACCGGCGCGATCATCTGCCTGGCGGACATCACCGACGCGTCCCGGCTGCGCGAGGAGTTGCGCCACCGGGCCACGTACGACGAGCTGACCGGATGCCTGAACCGGGCGTCCACATTGGCCGCGCTGCACGAGGCCCTCGGTGCGCGCAGCGGCCGCGGCACGGCCGTGATGTTCCTCGACCTGAACGGCTTCAAGACGGTCAACGACCGCTTCGGGCACGCCGTCGGCGACCGCCTGCTGATGCTGGTCGCCGACCGTCTGCGCACCTCCGTCCGCGGCAACGACGCGATCGGCCGCTTCGGTGGCGACGAGTTCGTCGTGGTCTGCCGCGATGTCGCCGACGCGGAGCGCGCCCGCCGGATCGGCGAGGCCGTGGTCGCCGCTCTGAACGCGGCCACGCTCGAGCTCGAGGACCAGGAGATCCACCCGCAGGCGAGCATCGGGGTCGCCTGGGCCGCGCCGGGCACGGCCGCGGCCGAGTCGCTGATCGCCCGCGCGGACGCGGCGATGTACGAGGCGAAGCGCAACCGGACCGGCCGGATGGCCCTGGTCCTCGCCTCCTGAGACGGGACGGCGCGTCCTACACGTTCAGCGTGTCCACTCCGGCGAATGCGGCCAGCAACTCGCCCTCGGCCTCCACGGCCGCCCGCTCGGCCCGGGTGACCCGGTCGAAGAACCGGACGTCGATCGCGCCGGCCCGGATCTTCCACGAGCCGCGCACGTAGCCGTCGATGGTCAGGGCGGCCCGCTCCACCAGGACCGGGCGGTGCTCGTCGGCGATGATCCGGCGCCGGTCGGAGTATCCGAAGGTGACGTTGTCGAAGCCGGCCAGGAAGCGGACCGGCGCCGGACGGCCGGGGTCGGCGAGCGGGCGGTCCGGCAGGTCGAACAGTTCCGCGCCGTACTCGTTGCGGTAGCTGACCAACCCTGGCCGCAGCTTCTCGAAGACCGGCGTCAGCCGGGTCAGGCCGCTCCAGGCCTGCATGTCCTTCACGCTCGCCGGGCCGTAGCCGGCCAGTTACCGC
>NZ_JBFAZH010001589.1:0-1426 GCF_040681735.1 Actinoplanes sp. NPDC051633
GCCCGTGCGGGTGGCGGGGTCGCGCGGCGCCGTAGGGCCCGGGACCGCGGCCGATGCGATCGGGGCCGCGGCTGCGGCTCGGTGTGCGAGGGATGCCGGCGCCGGGGGCTGGCGGGCGGCCGCGAACTCCGAGCGCAGCTCGTCGCGGAGCACGCTCACCTCGTCGGCCACTCTGTCCTCGACCTGCATGCGCAGCAGGACCGGGTCGTCGCGCACCAGCAGCGACGCCCCGACCAGCACCACGCACGCCGCGATCAGCAGCACGCCGAAGCGCACCGGGCCCTCGCTGGAACCCAGCAGCACCACCAGCGCGGCCACCGGCGCCAGGCTGACACCGACCCAGACCAGGGCGCGCAGCAGGCGCGTGTTTTGCCCGTTTTCAGCGACCCGGTCCGTTGACATGGTGGCCGATGTTACTCACACCGGCTCCTGGTACGAAACGGGCAGCGCCGGGCACTGCACTCGCAATGCCCGGCACCGCCCGATCAGGCTGTTACGACCGCGATCCGGTCGCGAAACCCCTGGTCAGCCCGCTGCCAACGCGCCGTCCGAGCTGAGCACCAGCCCGACGCTGACCGTGCCCTGGGTGAGGCCGGTCTTGGTGAGCGGACCGCCCGCGTCCAGGGTGCTGAACTTGCCGGCCTGGAAGTTGTAGGTGGACACGAGGCCGGCCTGGCACTTCGGCCGCTGCGGGCACTCCGCCGGACCACCGAGCACGGTCGCCGCGCCCGAGCACTTCGACGCCAGGTCGGAGAGGGTCTTCACCGCGTTCTTCTCGGCGAACGCCGTGGTGACCGCGAACGCGTTCTGGTCCTGCGCACTGGCCGGCTTGCCGAAGACCAGACCCTTCTGCTTGCCCAGGTCGGTCAGCGCCTTCACGGTCGTCTCGATGTCGGGCGACGACGGGTCGGCCGCGCTCTCACCGTTGATCTTGCCGTTGAGGAACGTGGTCAGCGTGGCCGCGTACTCCGGCACCACGTCGATCTCGCCCTTCTCCAGCGCCGGCTCGTACAGCTCGCGGTTGCCGATCTGCTGCACCTTCACCTTGAAGCCGGCCGCGGTCAGCGCGATGCCGTACAGCTCGCCCAGCGTCGCGTTCTCGCTGAAGTTGGCCGCGCCGACCGTGATGTCGCCCTTGCCCCCGCTGACGCCGGTGGCGACGTTGTTGGCGTCCGCGAACGCCTGCGCCGCGGCCTTGGACGACTTGCGGTCGATGTCGACCGCCTTGTTGAGCTCGATGAGCTTGGGAGTGTCGAGGGCCGCGGACACCTTGTCGAGGGCCGCGATCAGCTCGGGGCTCGCCGCCTTCGCGTTGATGGCCGGGATGACGTTGTCGCTGTTCTGCAGTTTCTTGTCGTCCTCGAGGACGACGAGCTTGTCACCGGCGACGGGGGCGCAGCCGGGACCCGCGGCGGAGCTGGCCGGG
>NZ_JBFAZH010001590.1:0-1422 GCF_040681735.1 Actinoplanes sp. NPDC051633
ACGTGAACTACCGCGCCAAGCTCTGGTCCCGCTTCGACGCCGCGCCTGTGCTGCGGGATCTCGCGTCGCGGGCCGACCTCGTGTTCGCGGGTCCCGACGAGGCCGCCCTCTTCGTGGGCGACGAGGAACCGCTGGCCGGGCTGGCCCGGCTCGGCCCGGCCGAGGTCGTGGTCAAGGACGGCGCGCGCGGCTGCACCGCACTGATCGAGGGTTCGCGGTACGCGCTGCCGGCGCCCGCCGTCACGGTGGTGGACCCGGTCGGTGCGGGGGACGCGTTCGTGGCGGGCTATCTGGCGGACCGGATGGCCGGGGCGCCGCCGGAGGCCCGGCTGCGGACGGCGATCGCGGTCGGGGCGTTCTCGGTGACCGTGCCCGGTGACTGCGAGGGCCTGCCGCGGCGCGAGGACCTGGCGGCGGGCGGCGATGACGTCACCCGGTGACCTGCACGTCGGCTGCGCGATGTGGACGCACAAGGCGTGGCCGTTCTCCGGTCTGCGCGCCTACGCCGGCTGGTGCACCGCGGTCGAGGGCAACACGACCTTCTACGCCACCCCGGCCCGGGACACCGTCTCGTCCTGGGCCGAGCAGACTCCGCCGGCGTTCCGGTTCGTCATGAAGCTGCCCAGGGCGATCACGCACGAGAGCCGCCTCGCCGACCCGTCGATGCTGACGCCGTTCCTGGACGCGATCGAGCCGCTCGGGCCGCGGTTGCACGCGCTGTGGATCCAGCTGCCCGGCTCGTTCACGCCGTCGGACACCGGGGTGCTGGCGCGCTTCCTCGCCCGGGTGCCGCCCTCGTACCGATACGCGGTCGAGGTGCGGCACGCCGGCTTCTTCGAGCACCCCCGCACCCTGGAGAGTGCGCTGGCGGCGGCCGGGGCGGAGTGGATCCCGTTCGACACGACGGCCTTTTACGCCAACCCGCCGACGAGCGACACCGAGCGCGACGCCTGGACGGCCAAACCCCGCATGCCGCTGCGGACGACGGCGCTGACCGACCGCCCGATCGTGCGCTACCTGGGCCGCGACTCGGTCGTGGCGACGGTCGAGGGCTGGCAGCGCTGGGTCGAGACGACGGCGGGCTGGCTGCGTGAGGGCCGCTCACCGACGGTCTTCCTGCACACGCCGGACAACGTGGACGCGCCCGCCCTCGCGCGCCGGTTCCACGACGCGGTGCGGGAGCGCGTGCCCGAGCTTGCTCCGCTGCCGGTCCCGGCCCCGATCGAGCCGCCAGCCGAGCAGCCAACCCTGTTCTGACCCGGCCCGGCGAATTCGGCCGCGCTCGCGCGGGCGGGTCCGGCGCGCCCGGCCGGAAGCAGCGTGCGGCCCTGACCAGGACGGCGGCCGGCGATGACCCCGGGACGGCAGATGGCTCGTATCCGTCGAATGGTTTCGATCTTGGCCGGGAAGGGTCTGATGTAG
>NZ_JBFAZH010001591.1:0-1422 GCF_040681735.1 Actinoplanes sp. NPDC051633
CCCTGGATGGAGTCGTCGCCGGCGCCGAGGATGTCCCACTCCTGCGGCGGGTTGCCGGCCTTGCTGTTCTCACAGACGACCGCGTTGACCACCGGGTCACACGGGCCGGCGGCCGCCGCCGGGCTCGTGGCGAGCGTGACGACCGATGCCGTGAGCACCAGTGCCGCCGTCCCCGAACCCATCCATCGCCGTAACGGACCTGATGCGCCTTCGTTCACCATTTCCCCCACCACTCACACAATCCTGCGGAGTGAAAGTAATGCGCGGATCAGAATTGGTGTTCCGCCGTTCGGGCTGTTCTCATACCGGTAGGGCCAGGCGGTCAGTCGGAAAAGCGTCGCGACACCGTTGTCCGGACCAGTCGGGCCGGATGTGTCAGCCGCCACACGGCTCCGGTCAAACCGACCATCAGTGCCACCACCATGGCGTACGTGCTGAAGCTGAGGGAATCGAAGAATGCCGCTACGACCAGGGCTATCAGCTGGGTGGCGATCAGCGCCGCGCAGAGGTGGCGGTCCTCGGTGCTCGCCGATCGGCGCAGCGAAATGACGGCCAGCGTGATTGCCGCAAAATGGAGCAGAGCGAGCGCGGCGACCCCGACCAGGCCGTTACTCAGTGCCGTGGCGAGCCACTGATTGTCGAGAAATTGATACTGCGGTGAGATCCAGGTGCCGGTGCCCCGCCCGAACCACGGCCGTTGTGAGAAGTAATAGCCCACCATTTCGTACCGTTTGGTGCGGGCGGTGATGCTCGTGTCCTTCCCGGCGTTGGCGAAGAGTTCGACCAGGGTGTTGGTCAGTGACGGCTTTATCACCATCAGGCCGGCCACGATGAACGTGCCGATCACGGCCATGTTGAAGCGCATCCGCCAGCCCCAGACCGGGATCAGCACGACGAAGGCCAGCGCCACGGCGACGAACCCGGTGCGGGACACCGTCGCCGGGATGGCGGCCGCGATGAGCAGCGAGGCGATGATGAAGAGCTGGCGGGCGCGGCGTTCCGGCGCGAACCGGGCGAAGTGGATGGCGAACGGCAGCGTCATCGCCATGACGGTGCTGAACTCGATGTAGTGGGTCGTGGTGCTGGCCACCCGGATGGCGCCGCCGCGCTGTTCGAAGCCGGGCACGACGCCGTTCGAGGTGAGGCCGGGGATCTGTACGTACTCGGTGACGTCGAGCCAGAACACGAACTGCACCAGGCCGATGAAGCCGACGATCGCCGCGCACCAGACCAGCACCCGCAGCACGCCGCGCAGCCGGTCCCAGTTCGGGATGCCGTCGGCGGCGGTGAGGATGACACCGGTGAACGCGAGCGCGGCCAGGATCGCGCGGTCGGCCCCGTTGGCCTCCATCGACGTCAGGCCGCGCCAGTAGCCGACGGCGTACGACATCAGCAGCGTCACCATGTAGATGAGGACGATCC
>NZ_JBFAZH010001592.1:0-1422 GCF_040681735.1 Actinoplanes sp. NPDC051633
CCGCGACCAACACCTATGAGGGCGAGGCCGCTACCAACGCGCTCGTCGGCGGCGCCCGTGCCGTCTCGTGCCGGCGCTGCTCCGGCGGCAGCCGGGTCACCGGTCTCGGCGGCGCGGGGACGCTCACCGTCACCGGTGTCGTGGCCGAGCAGGCCGGGACCGCCCGGCTGGCGATCTCCTACGTCGCCGCGACGACCCGCACCGCCCAGCTGACCGTCAACGACGCCGGGCCGGCCCAGACCACCTTCCCGGGTACGCGCTCCGGCACGCGACCCGGCACGGTCACGGTGGACGTGACCCTGGCGGCCGGCACGAACACGATCGGGTTCGCCAACCCGGAGGGCGCCGCGCCCGACATCGACCGGATCGTGGTGACGACGACGCCGGTCCCGTCTGAGCCCACGCCGTCGGAGCCCACGCCGTCCGAGCCGCCGGCCGGCGAGCACGAGGCGTTCGAGGTCGAGGTGGTCTCGCTGGTGAACGCCGAGCGGGCCACCGCCGGATGCGCGGCGGTGACCCGTGAGGATCGGCTGACGGCGGCGGCGCGCGGCCACTCGGCGGACATGGCGGCGCGCGGCTACTTCAGCCACACCACGCCCGAGGGTGTCGAGTTCGCGACCCGGATCACCAACGCCGGCTACGTCTGGCGGACGGCCGGCGAGAACATCGCCAAGGGTTACCGCACCCCGGAGCAGGTGATGACCGGCTGGATGAACAGCGCGGGCCACAAGGCGAACATCCTCAACTGCGCCTTCCGCGACCTGGGTGTGGGCGTCGCGGCGGCGCCGGACGGCACCCTGCTCTGGACGCAGGACTTCGCGACCGCCCGCTGAGCAACGTCAGGGAGAAACACGCGCAACGAGCCGGCTGGGTCGCGCTACACGAAGAGGTCGCGCACCCAGCCGTACGCGTCCATCACCCACGGGGTCTGGCGCAGGAACGCGATGCCGACGCCGAGCAGGAAGACCCCGGTCACCACGTGCGAGACCTTGGCGGTGCGGCGGACCCGGCCGAACTGCTTCTCGAGCACCACCCGGCCGACCAGCCGGCACAGGGCGAAGAGCCCGGCCGCGACGGCCAGGCTGCAGACCAGGACCACGATCGGGGTGGTCCAGCCGCCGTCGCTGGAGATCGCCCAGATGCCCCAGCAGACGAACACGAACAGCACCCCGGCGTTGGACCACTCCTGGCCCTTGCGCAGCTCACGCAGGTGCCAGGTCATCGAGCGGCGCTGCTCCGGCGCGCCGGAGCCCGGCCACCCGGTGCCGGTCGGCTCGTGCTCGGCGGCGAACTGCGCGGTCTGCGGCTGCGGCTCACGCGGGGTGAGCTGCGCACGCCCGCGGGAGAACGGGCTCGGGTCGGGCGGTGGAGGCGGCGGCGCAGCCGGACCGGTCGGCGCGGCCCTCGGGTCCTGGGGCGGCA
>NZ_JBFAZH010001593.1:0-1421 GCF_040681735.1 Actinoplanes sp. NPDC051633
GCCTGGCCGTCGTGGTGCTGAGCCAGCTCTACGCCGCCCTGACGCCGGGCCCGGCGGTGCTCGCCGCGCTCGGTTACGCGGCGGCGGCCGGCGTCGCGCTGGCGAGTGCCGCGACGCTGCTCCGGCTCGCGGCGTCGGCCGCGGTGAGCGTGCTGGCCGCGGGCTTGACCCTGGTCCTGCTCCCGGCCACCCCGGCGCGGTATTCGCTGCAGAGCGGCCAGGTCGTCCCGCTGCCCGAGACGCCGCCGGAGAACCCGCTCGACCAGATCGCGGACCGGCTCGCGCACGGCGGCCTCGAGGTCTTCCGCGTGCGGAACGCGTCCGGTGTGGACCGCTGGCCGCTGGTGGTGCTGGACGGCTTCGACGGGGTGAACTGGTCGGCCTCCTGGGACTACCGCCGGCTCGGCACCGAGCTCGGGCCCGGCGGCGGGGTGCGGGTGCGGACCCAACGGCTCAGCGCCGAGCTGACCGTCGCCGGCTCCACCGCCGGGTCCATTTCGCCGTGGCTGCCGAGCCAGACGTGGCCGGCGGCGGTGGAGGGCGCCGCGCCCTACGTCGCCGAGCGGTACGGCAGCCTGCTGCTGCCCGGCTCCGCCGGCGCCGCGCGATACACGCTGAGCTGGTGGCAGCCGCAGATCGACGCGGCCGCGCTGAGCGGGGCGGCGATCGACGCCGACGTGCTCGGCGCGCTGGAGCCGATCGGTGCGATGCCCGAGGAGCTCGAGCCGGTCGTGCAGCAGGCGACGCGCGGGCTGCGGCCGTCGTTCCAGACGGCGCTGCTGCTCGAGGGCTACCTGAAGGCGAACTACAAGGCGGCGCAGGGCGAGGACCTGCCGACCGGGCACGGCTGGCCGCAGATCGCCGACTTCCTGCTGCGCGACAAGCACGGCACGAGCGAGCAGTTCGCGTCGGCCTACGTCGCGCTGGCCCGGTTCGCGGGCATCCCGGCCCGGCTGGCCGTCGGTTTCCGGATGTCCGCGCAGCCGGCGTCGGACGGGACCGTGGTGGTGCGCAACGAGGACGTGCTGGCCTGGCCCGAGGTGGCGGTGCGCGACGTCGGCTGGGTGCCGCTCGACCCGATCCGGGCCGCCACGGGCGCCGTCGCCGGGAGCGGGCTCGCGGCGCAGGCCCAGCGCGCACGCACCCAGCTGCCGCCGCCGGAGGACCTGATCGACCCACCCATGGCTCCGGAGTCACCGCAGGGACCGGCCGGGGACGAGGCGCCGGCGACATCGCCGTGGGTGGCGCTGCTCGCCGTGCCGCTGGTGCCGCTGGTCGGGTGGCCGCTCGGGGTGCCGCTGGCCTGGACCCTGCGGTCCTGGCGTCGCCGGCGCCGGGCCGGTGTGCTGGACGCGTGGGCCGAGGTGCGGGACCGGCTGCGGGCCCACGGGGTGGCCGTGACGCCCGGGATGACCGTGCGG
>NZ_JBFAZH010001594.1:0-1421 GCF_040681735.1 Actinoplanes sp. NPDC051633
GCCAGCACCTCGGGACGGTCCGGGTCGGGCATGCGCGCCACCGTCACGGCCCAGCCCTCGGCGGCCAGCGCGGTGCGCGCGTGGTGCAGCGCGGCGCCGCAGCTCAGCAGGAGCAGCCGGCTGTCCGGGTCGGTCGCGGCCAGATGCCGGTCCAGCTCCGCGGTCAGCTCCATGGTGTCCGTGCCGATGCGCCACTTCCACGGCTGCGTGTTGAACACCGACGGCGCGCGGAGCGAGGACCGCGCGGCAGTCTCGAGGACGGTTCTCATGGCGAAACCTCCGGTTCGTGTCCACTCCACGATGCCGGGCACCGGTTCCTGGCGTTCAGGGCCGAAAGTCCCCACTCCCAGGGCCTTTCTCATCGACCGTGCGCGGGCCAGCTCCTAGTAGCCGAGGTCGCGGCGGCGCAGACCGGCATAACCGATCCCGAACAGCGCCGCGGCGCACGCCCCGACCACGAGCAGGGGGGTCACGGCGAGGTTGTCGAGAGGCACCCGCGGGGTGTGCGCGAAGGGTGAGGCCCGCTGCGCCCAGCCGGGCAGATTGAACGAGTCGGCGAACAGCGCCACGACGGCGCAGTAGCCCACCGCCACCCAGGCCGTGACCGCGGCGGCGCGCGGCAGCCAGCCGATGGCCAGCACCGCGACCGCGATGATCAGCCACACGGCCGGCAGGTAGGTCAGCGCGCCACCGATCAGCCGCGGCACCTGACCGGCATCCGAGGTGGCCAGCCCGTACGTCAGCCCTTCGCCGAGGCCGGTCGCGAACAACGCCAGCGCGCTGCCGGCCAGCGCCACACTCAGATGGGCCGCCAGCCACGTGAACCGGCTGGTGGCGGTGGCCAGCACCGGCTCGGCCCGCCCGGAGGTCTCCTCGGCGCGCATCCGGATCGCGCTGGACACGCCGTAGGCCGCCGCGATCAGTGCGGTGAGCCCGACGGTCAGCGCGAGATAGGCGTCGATGATGTCGGCCGCCCCGCCGGGCAGGAACTCGGCGATCTCGGGATTGTCCTCGACGTACTGCTGCATGCTGGTCCCGACCGAGCCGTACGCCGCACCGAGCAGCGCCAGGCCGGTGACCCACCCGAGCATGGCGCCTCGCTGCAGCCGCCAGGCCAGGCCGTAGGCGTTGCCGAACGCGCGGGACGCGGTGGCGCGACCCGGGCGCGGCCGCACCAGCCCGGCGCCGAAGTCGCGGCGTTGCTGCAGCACGACAGCGGCCGCCACGAGCAGACCCGAGAGGGCGAGCGGCAGGAGCAACGGCCACCACCGATCACCGGTGTACGGGTACGTGCGCTGGCCCCACCCGATCGGCGAGAGCCAGGACAACGCGTCGTTGCCGGTGTCGCCGGCGGCCCGCAGGGCGTACGCGGCACCCAGCACGAACCCGGCCGCCCCGTACACGGCCCGGACGTTCTCGAA
>NZ_JBFAZH010001595.1:0-1420 GCF_040681735.1 Actinoplanes sp. NPDC051633
GTGCTGGACAGGGAGAACTCTCGGTGACCCTGGGTTCACCTCCCGGTGGCAGACAGTTGCGTGCCGGTTGTAGGAAAAGTCAGAGGTCCCAGACGAACCGCGTCGGCGCGAACGCCTCCGCGTAGCGGACCCGGGCCAGAGCGCCGAGGTGGCGGGCCGAGGCCGCGGCGATGTCGCGGTCGGCGACCAGGGACAGCTTCTTTTCGAGGTACGCGCTGACGTCGACGAACACGGACGGCTCGAAGCGCAGCGTCGACGGCCCGGGATAGTGCAGCACCCGGCTTCCGTGCCGGGCGGCCGACAGCGTGGCGGCGGCGGTGGCCCGGTGATCGGCCAGCGCGTCGTCCGGCGCCGGCGCGTAGACAACATCCGCGTCGATGCCGCTGATCACGGTCTCGATCGCCGCGATGGTGGACGGCGAGGCGACGATCGCGCCCGGCTCACCGGGGCCGTGCACGAGGAGGCAGTCGAGGGCGCGGGCAGCCTCCTCGCCGCCGATGCCGGCCAACACCAGCACGGTCACCGAGTCGCCGGCCGCGCGGTGGGCGGCGAGCGTACCCGCGCAACCCGCCTCGACCGCACCCGCCACCGCGCCCACGGCCAGCACGCTGCGCATCACGCCCGCCCGCGGAGCAGCGCGGCGATGGGACCCATGACAACCTCCGGAGCTGATCGCCGCCCCCGGGGGAGGGGCGGCGCTGGTTGTCCATCGGTCACCGGAGTCAGCGGTTGAGGCTTCGTGGTTGAGGTTTCGCCGGGTCATTACCCTGCAGGCATGGATCTGACCGACAGCGGGACCGTCGCCACCCTCGTCGCCGGGATCCTGATCCTGGTCGGAGTGATCGGCGTGCTGATCCCGGTGATCCCCGGGCTGATCCTGTGCTGGGCCGGTGTGCTGGTGTGGGCGCTGCTGGGCGACGCCGACGGCACCAAGTGGCTGGTGCTCGGGCTGTCCACCGGGGTGGCGCTGGCCGGCACGCTGATCAAGTACCTGTGGCCGGGCAAGCACCTGAAGAACAGCGGGGTGCCGACCTCGTCGCTGGTGGCCGGCGGCGTGCTCGGGCTGATCGGGTTCTTCGTGGTGCCGGTGGTGGGCCTGGTGCTCGGCTTCGTACTCGGCATCTACCTGGCCGAGCACATCCGGGTCGGCGCCGCCCAGGCGTGGCCGTCCACCCGCCGGGCCCTGGGCGCGGTCGGCCTCTCCCTGATGATCGAGCTGGCCGCGGCCCTAGGCATCGCCGTGATCTGGGTCTTCGGCCTGATCGCCGCCTGACAACACTGGTAGCCCACCCACGCTGCGGGTTGGCGGAGAGGTGGCTGGGCTACCAGTTTTGGCTTGCGCAGAAAAGCGAGCAGAAGAAAAAAGTGGCTTAAATTGTGATATAGATTATGCAAAATCATCGTTTAAGCAAACACGAGC
>NZ_JBFAZH010001596.1:0-1419 GCF_040681735.1 Actinoplanes sp. NPDC051633
GTGATCGCGGGCCTCACGAAGGACAAGAAGCCGCTGCCCGACCTCGGTTTCTTCCCCTTCCCGTCGGTTCCCGGCGGCCAGGGTGACCCGGCCGCGATCATGGGCGGCGCGGACGGCTACTCGTGCTCGGCCAACGCGCCGAAGGAGTGCGTCGCGTTCCTCAACTACCTGGTGACCAAGGACGTGCAGGAGGCCTACTACAAGGCCTTCAACTCGCTGCCGGTCAACAAGGAAGCGCAGGGCGCGATCACCGAGCCGTACCTCAAGGCGGTTCTCGACGCGTACAACAAGGCGCCGTACGTCTCGCAGTGGCTGGACACGGTGTACGGCCAGAACGTGGGCAACGCGCTGAACATCGGCGTGGTCAACATGCTCGCCGGCAAGGGTGACGTCGCCGGGATCATCAAGGGCGTGAACGACGCAGCCAAGAAGGGCTGAGGTAGCCGGACGATGAGCAGCAACTTCGGTGGCGAGAGGTCAACGGTCACTGAGGATGCGCCCGGGCGGAGTGGGGGCGGCGTGCAGACGCCGCCTCCGCTGCGTCCCCGCCGGCGCGGAATCGGTTGGGCTCAACGGCTGGAGATCGCGGCGCTGTCCGGTCCCGCGATTCTGATGTTCCTGGCCTTCGTGATCTTTCCCGTGGTGCTGGCCGCCTACTACGGCTTCTACCGGTGGAAGGGTTTCGGGGTGCCGACCAACTTCGTCGGCCTCGACAACTACGTCACCATCCTGCAGGACGGCCCGTTCCGCGCGGCGCTGTGGCACAACGCACTCATCGTCGTCCTGTCGCTCGTGCTCCAAGGGCCGATCGCGATCGGCTTCGCGCTGCTGCTCAACCAGAAGATGCGCGGCCAGTCGGTCATCCGGGTCCTCATCTTCGTCCCGTACGTGATCGCCGAGGTCATCGTCGGGACGGCCTGGAGTCTCATGCTCCAGACCAACGGCGCCGTCAACGGCGTCCTGGAGTCGATGGGTCTCGGCTCGTTGAAGCAGGACTGGCTGTCCAACCCGGACATCGCCATCTGGACCCTGGGCCTGATCCTCACCTGGAAGTACGTCGGGTTCGCGGTGATCCTGTTCCTGGCCGGGATGCAGAACATCCCGGAGGAGCTGTCCGAGGCGGCCGCGGTGGACGGCGCGTCGTTCTGGCAGACCCAGCGGCGGATCACCCTGCCGCTGCTCATGCCGACCATCCGGATCTGGGCGTTCCTGTCGATCATCGGTGCGCTGCAGCTGTTCGACCTGGTCTACATCATCTGGGGTCAATACGTCTCGTCCACGGCCGGCACCTCGACCATGGCGACGTACATGGTCACCGAGGGCCGCAACGCGGGCAACTACGGGTACGGCAACGCGGTGGCGGTCGTACTCTTCCTCATCTCGCTCGTGATCGCCCTTCTGTACCAACGTTTCGTTCTG
>NZ_JBFAZH010001597.1:0-1419 GCF_040681735.1 Actinoplanes sp. NPDC051633
CTGCCACGGGTACGCGGAGTCGGTGCCGGCCAGCCCGACCGCGGCGAGTGCCTCGTCGGCCACCGCTCGCCGGCGTGCTTTGGGCATCCGCTGCGCGCGCAGCGGCAGCTCGACGTTGTCGCGGACCCGCAGCCACGGGAACAGGCTGCGGCCGTACTCCTGGAACACCACCGCGAGCCCCGGCGGCGGTGCGGTGACCGCCCGGCCCTGCACCCGCACGTCACCGGAGGTCGGCGACAGAAGGCCGGCGATCACCCGCAGCAGCGTCGTCTTGCCGCACCCGGACGGCCCCACCACACACGCGAACTGCCCCTCCGGCACGGCGAACGTCAAGTCACCGATCGCCTCGACCCGGCGGCCGTGCGAGTCGTAAACCTTGTTCAGATGACCGACCTCGAGCATCACCACTCCCGTCGCCCGGCCCGCTGGCCGTGGTACCAGCCCAGCATCCGCCCCTCGGCCCACCGGAACCCCCAAGCCAGCAGCACGCCGATGAGGCCGAGCAGCAGTACGCCGCTCCACATGGCCGGAATCTGGAAGCCGCGCTGGAACTGCAGGACGGTGAAGCCCAGGCCGTTGTTCGCGGCGATCATCTCACTGATCACCATCACGATGATGGCGATGGCCAGCGCCTGCCGGGCGCCGGTGACGATCCGCGGGCTGGCCGAGCGCAATATCAGGTGCCACAGCCGTAGCGCGCCGCTGATCCCGTACGTCCGGCACGTGTCGCTCAGCACCTCGTCACGCCCGCGCACACCCTCGACGGTGTTCAGCAGGACCGGCCACACGCAACCGAACGCGATCACCAGCACCTTGGTGCGGTCCCCGAGCCCGGACAGCAGGATGAACACCGGCACCAGCACCGGCGGCGGGATGGCGCGCAGAAATTCCAGCAGCGGTTCGAGGTACGCCCGCACGTATCGGTTGCTGCCGACCAGCACGCCCAGCCCGACGCCGGCGACGAGCGCGATCAGGTATCCCACCGCGAGGCGGCCGAGGCTGGGCAGCACGTCAGCCCGGATCCGGTCCCAGGTCCAGGTGTCGGCGAACGCGGTGAGGATCGCCGACAGCGGCGGGCGATAGAAGTCGGTGCTGCCCGCGCTGGCCAGCCACCAGGCGGCCACCAGCAGCAGCGGAAGGCCGAGCGCGAGCAGCGTCCGGCGCAGGACCGTCATGTCGGGGCCACCTCCCGCCGTTCCGACGGGTGCCAGGCCAGGATGCGGCGTTCCAGCAGGCGGGTGCCGACGTTCGCGAGCACACCGAGCAGGCCGGTGACGAAGATCAGCGCGTACACCGTCGGCACCGCACCGCCCTGCTGGGCCGTGTCGATCTCCTTGCCCAGGCCGGGAGAGCCGATCACCAGCTCGCCGGTGACGGCCAGGATCAGCGCGACCGAGGCGGCCAGCCGCACACCGGTCA
>NZ_JBFAZH010001598.1:0-1418 GCF_040681735.1 Actinoplanes sp. NPDC051633
GAGTATCGCCTAGCGTCGGCGCGGGATCATCCGGTTCAGACGATGTGGGGCTCGCGCAAAGCCCGAAGCATGAGGTCTTCAACCTCGCCCAGGACGGCCAGCACGTCGCAGCAGGCCTTCACGACTGCTCGACCCGGCCGAGGGTAACCACGTCCGGATCCTGACCGGTGTCCTCGATCGGGCTTCGGCCTGAAACCTGGCGCCGAAACGTGCGGGGTCTATGTAAAGGAGAGCCGGACATGGGACTGCTCAGAGCCGCGGCGCGCACGGCGGTCATTGCCGGCACCGCCACGCACGTGCACGGCCGGGTCGCGGCCCGGCAGCAAAGCCGATGGGCGCAGCAGACCGCCGCGCCACCCGCAGTTGCGGCACCGATCTCCCCGGAACGCGACACCGCGACCTTGATCGCTCAGTTGAAGGAACTTGGGCAACTCCGCGACGCTGGGGTCTTGAGCGAGGCTGAGTTCGAGGTGCAGAAGGCCCGCATCCTGCAGCGCTGATTCGTCGCGCACCCTCCGAGATGACCTGGGCCGGAGGGAAGGTCAATGCAACTCACCCCCGGTCGGACACAGAGAAGTTGCTGCTCAGCGTCGCGGGCCTGGTGGCCCGCGATTGTCGATCGAGTAGGCGACGGCGCAGATCGCCACACGGATGACCGTTGTCCTCGGCGGCATCGGGCCCCGTAGTACCGATCAGGTCAGCGTTTCGTTCTTCAGAGCGGCACTCGCAGCGAACCGTACCTGCGACACCGGCCGGAACCGGTCGTCCAGCGCGATGATCAACGTGAGGAGCAGTACGTAGAACACCGTGGCGGCCGGATTCAACCCGCCGCCGAACCGGGCGAGCAACCACCACGCCACCGCCACCATGCCGATGTTCAGCACCACCCGCGCTCCGAAGGCTGCCAGCAGCGACTCCACGCTGCGGGAGCGCCGTGCCACCGCCATGCTGATCGCGGCGTTGACCAGGACGAAGCCGGCGACGCCGAGGAACAGCTCGAGATCGCTTGTCCGGCGGCCGGGCAGCAGCTCGCCGTAGATGATGCACAGCAGACCGAGAAGCACCACCTTCTCGGCGGTGGCCGCGGACCAGACGCGGCCGTGGGCGGCGACCCACCGATCCCGCTCGGCGGCGGTGTCGATCTCCTCGGGCAGCGGCTCGGCGGCGACACGCCAGTCCCACGCCCGTGCCGGCAGCCGCGGCCGCAACCAGAACCAGCCGAGTGCCACCAGGCCGGCGCCGAGCAGCACCAGTACGGGAATGAGCCAGGGCATCGCCCCGAGGGTGTCGGTCACGTCGAGCTGGGCGACGTGGATCCACCACTCCTGCGGCAGCTTGACGAAGACCCAGATGGCTGCTGCCGTGAGCACCCAGTTGCGCCGGCTCCCCCGGGCCGGGTCCCAGCGCAGACGGACGAG
>NZ_JBFAZH010001599.1:0-1417 GCF_040681735.1 Actinoplanes sp. NPDC051633
CCCCGCCGTACGCCAGATAGCCGTGTGCCTCGGCCGCCACCCCGGCCGGAACCGTGGAGAGCTTCATCAGCTCGGCGTCCGGCGCCTGCTCGCCGCCCAGCACCACGACCGGCACCGGGCCGGCGAGCAGCGCGTCGACACCCTCGGGCCAGGCACGGCGACCGCCGAGCAGGCGCACCACCACCAGCTCGACACCCTCCAGCAGCCCGGGGACATCGGTCGCCGGGATGCGGGCCGGATTGCCCAGACGGTAGTCGGCACCGCTGCCACGGGCGCTCAGCAGGTCGGTGTCGGAGGTGGACAGCAACAGGAACATGTCTGGGAACCCTTCCGGGCCGCAGTGAGCCGAGTCAAGCGGTGTGATGCTCGCGACCCGGCACTGCGTTTCTGTCGTAGCGGATCCGTAGCATCTCCTCCCGTGAGCTCACCCTCCGTCCGCTCGTCGGACATCGACGCCTGCCCCGGCGCGCTGCGGCTGCATGCCGCGGCCGACGGGCCGCTGGCGCGTGTCCGGCTGCCGGGTGGCCTGCTCACCGGGGCGCAGGTGCGCGTGCTGCGCGATGTCGCGCGGCGCTGGGGCGACGGCCAGGTGGAGCTGACGTCGAGGGCGAATGTTCAGGTGCGGGCGCTGACCGCAGCCCCGCCCGAGGCGTTGGCCGAGGCACTGCGCGGGTGCGGCCTGCTGCCGTCCGACACCCATGAGCTGGTACGCAACATCGCGGCGTCCCCGGTGCCCGGCGCGTGGGACGTCCGTACCGTGGCGCGGGCACTCGACCGGGCCGTCTGCGCCGACCCCGCTCTGGCCGCCCTGCCCGGGCGGTTTCTCTTCGCGCTCGGTCCGGTGCCCGCCGCGGCCGACCTCGCGGCGCTCCAGGCGCCGACCGGCATCGCCGTCCTCTTCGCCGGCCGTGACCTCGGCCTGCGCGTCGATCCCGGCGCCGTCGTCCCCGCCCTGATCGCCGCCGCGCACGCCTTCCTCGACGTCCGCGCCGAGCAGGCGACGCCGGCGTGGCGGCTGCGCGAGCTCGCCGACGGACCGTCCCAGGTCGCCGCGCGCACCGCCGCGGCCATCGGAGCCGAGTTCACGCCGGCTGCGCCGCCACCGGCCGTCGTCGCGGCCGAGCCGATCGGTCTGGTCGCGCAGCCCGGCGGGCTCTTCGCAGCGGCCGCGCTGGTGCCCCTCGGCACCCTGTCCGAGGCGCAGCTGACGGTCCTCGGCGGTGCCGAGACGTGCACCGTGACGCCCTGGCGAGGGGTCGTCGTCCCCGATCTGGAGCGGCCGGCGGCCGAGGCGTGGCTGCATCGGCTGGGCACGGCCGGGCTCGAGGTCTCGCCGGGCTCGCGGTGGTCCGGCGTCACGGCCTGCGCCGTCGCCCGGGCATCGCGCCGCACGTCGGCCAGCGCCTTCGCGCATCCC
>NZ_JBFAZH010001600.1:0-1416 GCF_040681735.1 Actinoplanes sp. NPDC051633
GTCGCCAGGCTCTGGGCGGCGCTGGTGCCCACTCCGCCCAGGATCTGCACCACCCGCTCGGCGGCCAGGCTCGGCGCGGGATGCATGGCGTCCACCGTGGACAGAAGCGTCGCGCTCCAGGACGAGATGCCGATCCGGTCGTCGCGCGACAGCGTGGTCTCGAGGTAGACGGCGGCCGCCGCGGCGATCGCCCGGGTCACCGACCGCTCGTCGGTCAGCCCGTCGGTGTCGGCCACCACCACCTCGCCGAGGCCGTACCGCTGCTCGACCGCCTCCTCCAGCTCGGCGTGCACACCCCGCGGAGTGATCACCGCCGTGCGCACGATGCCGGCCGCGACCGCCTGCTTGAGGAGCCGGGAGACGCGGGGCTGGGAGATGTGCAGGTGCGCCGCGATCTGCGGCTGCCGCATGCCGCGCTCGTGATACATCCGGGCCACCTTGGTGAGCAGCCGGATGTGCTCCACGCCCGCGCCGAGGTGCGCGTCGACCCCTGAGCTCACCGAAGCCTCCTAATTCCGTCGCCGAAGCGTAGCCAACTGCCGAAACCGCCGACTCCCGTTCGATCTGTCGCAGACCGTTGACAGAGGCGACACCACGAGTTCACAGTAGTGGCATGTCCAGTCGCAAGTGAATGGATATTCACATGATTTTTCGACGTCGTCCCGCAGCGCTCCTCGCCGCGGTGGTGCTGGTGGCGGCCCCCGGGGCAACTCTCGCGGGCTGCGGCAAGGTGCCCGGGATCTACGTGTACGAGGCGAGCGGTACCCAGGAGGGTGGCGCGGCGCCGTTCGACCCGAAGACGTACGTCGACGGCATCTGGGCGTCCAAGGTCGTGCCGACCGTGCAGCAGAAGGCCAATGAGGTGACCACGGTATCCGCGGCGATCGCGAAGGACCCGGAGGCGGCCGGCAAGCAGTACGGCACCCGGTCCGGCACCGGCAGCCCGTACGCCTTCATGGTCAAGGGCACCGGCACCGCAACCAAGATCGACACCGACGCGCCGACCGGTCCGCTGACCGTCGAGGTGCCCGGCGCGGCGGGTGGCAAGCCGGTCACCGTCACCATCGCCACCGGGCCGGTGATCGCCGGCACGGCGCTGCGGGACGCGGTCGGCATCCAGTTCGGCGAGTTCACCAACCAGATCGACTACGCCAACGTGGCCAACGCGCTCAACAACCGGGTGAAGACCGACGTGGTCGCCAAGGCGGACGTCAAGAACCTGGTCGGCAAGAAGATCACCTTCGCCGGCGCGTTCTCCGCGCTCGTACCCGGACAGATCTTCCTGGTCCCCACCGAGCTGCAGGCCGCGTCGTGAGCGGGCGGGAGCCCGATGACGTGCTGGTCGCGCGCGGCGTCTCCAAGTCGTACGGCGGGGTGCGCGCGCTCAAGGACGTCACCTTCACCGCCTACCGCGGC
>NZ_JBFAZH010001601.1:0-1415 GCF_040681735.1 Actinoplanes sp. NPDC051633
CTCGACAAAGGCCGGGCCCCGCCACAGCGCGAGAGCCTCATCGAGCATTGCGGCGGCCGCGGCGGCCGGTTCAGTTGCCGCCCGTGCGCAGAGCGCCTCGAACCGGGCCGCATCCAGCGCATCCCGGCCGGCAGGCAGCACGTACCCGGCGGGCTCGAGGCGCAGCCACCCCGGCCCCAGCGCCGCGCGTAGCCGGGACAGCACCGTGCGCAGCGCCGCCCGGGGCTCGGCCGGCAGCTCGCCGCCCCACGCGGTGTCGATGAGCACGTCCGCAGGCACCGGCCGGTTGGACCGGACCAGCAGCGCGGCCAGTACGGCACGCCGGCGACCGCTCGGCAGCAGCACAGGGACACCGTCGCGGTGCACCTCCAACGGGCCGAGCACCCTGAATACGAGCGCCACTCTGCTCACCTCCAGCACGTACCGACACTGCTGTGCACGCCCGGTGCAACTCCCATGAAACCCCCTGCCGTGACGCTGGTGCACACCGTGCGCTCCGACCAGAGGAGGGCACCCCCGACAAACGGAGCTGTCATGGCGTCGATCGCTGCCAACGGAACCACGTTGTACTACGAGCTGCGCGGGGACGGGCCGCCTGTGCTCTTCATCTCGGGCGCCACCGGCGACGCCGGGCACTGGACGCAGGTCGCCGACGCGTTAGCGAATGAGTACACCATCCTCACCTACGACCGACGGGCGAACTCGCGTAGCCCCCGACCGGAGAACTGGACCTCGGCGCCGGTCGACGAACAGGCCGATGACGCCGCCGCGCTGCTCAGAGCACTCGACCTCGCACCAGCGGTCGCCTACGGAAACAGCGGGGGCGCGACCATCCTGACCAATCTCGTGTTGCGCCATCCCGATGTGCTGCGCGCCGCGATCCTCCACGAGGCGCCGTACGTCGCCGTCTCGTCGGACCCGGAGGCGGCCACGACAGGCCTGCAGACGGTCATCAGCGAGGGCATGACCGAGGGCGGCCCACCGCTTGCGGTGGAGTACTTCCTCCGCCACGTGGCCGGGGACGAGGCCTACGAGTCGTTCGACCCCGAGATGCGGACGCGCATGCTCGGCAACGGAGAGACCATGTTCGGTATCGAGATGGAGGGCATCTTCGCCTACATGCCGACATCCGAACAGCTCGCCCAGGTGCGACTCCCGTGCGCCGTAGCCGCGGGCGTCGACAACCGCGACCCCGACGCGACGCACCATTGGATGTACGAGTCATCGCAGTGGCTCGCGCACGAGCTGGGCGCCTCGTTCGTCGAGACCCCTGGTGCGCACATGCCCCAAGCCACGCACCCGCGAGCACTGGCTGAGGTACTCCGTCCCCTGATCGACAAGCTCCCGAAGGTCCTTGCCTAGACGGTATGAGCAGCCCGTTTGACCGGGCCGGGGCCTCACTCGCAACCTGACGT
>NZ_JBFAZH010001602.1:0-1414 GCF_040681735.1 Actinoplanes sp. NPDC051633
GCTTGGGCCATCCCCCCATTCTGCCCGGCGCCGCGAGAAGGCCTGGAACCGAGAAGGCCCGGGGCCGCGAGAAGGCCCGCAGCCGCGAAGGCCCGGAGCCGCGAGTAGGCCCGCAGCCGTGAGCGGGCTGGCGGGCAAACTGAGGCTGTGGGTTAGGCTGGCCTAACTTCGGGCCAGCCGGAAACGAGGTGCCGCACCATGTCAGTGGCCGACCCTCCCGAGACGGAACGCCTGTCCGTGCGCCTTCGCACGGGCACCCGTGCCGAGCACGACGCCGCTCAAGGCAGCGGTTTCCTCGACCGGCTCGCCGCCGGCCGGCTGCCGAGGGACGCCTACGCCGATCTGGCCGCCCAGCACTGGTTCATCTACGTCGCGCTCGAGCGGGCCGGCGACGCCCTGTCCGCCGACCCGGTGGCGGGCGACTTCGTGCTGCCCGAGCTGCGGCGGGTTTCCGCGCTCGAGGCCGACCTCGCCTTCTTGGCCGGGCACCGGTGGCGCGACCGCGTCGTGGCGCGTAGAGCCACCGTGGAGTACGTCGAGCGGCTCCAGGCGGTCACCACGGCCGAGCAGTTCATCGCCCACCACTACACGCGCTACCTCGGCGACCTCTCCGGCGGGCAGTATCTCGGGCCGGCCATCGCTCGCAGCTACGGCCTGAGCGGCGACGGCCACCGGTTCTTCGTCTTCGACGGCGTCCGCCCGCCGGCCTTCCGCATCCGCTACCGCGAGATGCTGGACGCCATCCGCTGGTCGCCGGCCGAGGAGGAGACCTTCCTGGCCGAGGTCAGCGAGGCGTACCGCCTCAACATCGCCGTGCTGGACGACCTGAAGGAGCGCTGGGCGTGACCGACCCCTTCCCGCCGGATGTGGTGGCGCAGATCGCCCGACACATGAATGACGACCACGCCGACGACAACGTGCTCATCGTGCGTGGCTTGGGCGGCGCGACTACCGCCACCTCCGCCCGGATGTCGGGGATGGACGCGGACGGCATGGAGTTCGCGGCCGCCGTCGACGGCGTGGAGGTGCCGGTCCGCATACCGTTCCGGGAGCGGCTGACCGAACGCCGCCAGGTCCGCGCCGAGGCGGTCCGGATGTACCAGGAGGCGTGCGCGGCGCTGGGCGTCGAACCGCGCCACTGAAGACCGGAAAGCGCGCTCAGGCGGTGGTGCCGACCCCGGCCTCGGAGCCGCCGGTCATCTCACCGTCACCCGTGCCGGCGGAAGAGGCGCTGTCGGACGAGGCGCCGGAACCGCGGTTACCCCGACCACCCCGCCGGCGCCGGCGACGCGGCTTGTCACCGTCGTCCGGACCGTCCGACTCCGCGCTGTCCAGGGGGCTGTCCACCATCGCCTCCGACGAAGCGTCCGAGAAGGTGGCCGCCGCGCTGCTGCGCCGCCGGGAACGAGCCGGC
>NZ_JBFAZH010001603.1:0-1413 GCF_040681735.1 Actinoplanes sp. NPDC051633
CATCAATCTCAATATTGATTTTATGCTCATTTGAGCGTTTTATCCGTTCAGTTAATCTAGTGATATATAACTTGTCGTCATTACTCAAGTTCAAAGTCGTCTTCTCGTGATTTGATTCTAAGTTTTCTAGGACGTTCAAAATGCGTTTCTGTGTCTCTAAATCTGTGCTCGGTTTCGGTTGGCTCGTGTTTTGACGTTCCACGCCTTGGCCGCCCGGCACACCACACTCGTCTGCGGACTGAACCACGCCTTCATCACCGGCCTGTTGGCCGGGCTGGACGATGGCGACCACGAAGCGCGCCTGGTTCCGACGCCCGGCGCGTGCTGCGTGCAGCTTCAAGCGGTCAAGAACTGACCGCAATGGCTGACACGATCGGGGCATGACAGCGACATGGAAGATCGAGCTCATCCCCGTGCCCGTGACCGACGTCGACCGGGCCAAGGCGTTCTACGAGAAGATCGGCTTCAACGCCGACCACGACTACCCGGTCCGCGAGGGGCTGCGCTTCGTGCAGCTGACCCCGCCCGGTTCGGCCTGCTCGATCGTGATCGGTGACGGCATCACCGAGAAGACCCCGGGCACCCAGGAGATCCAGGTCGTCGTGGCCGACGCCGAGGCCGCCCGCCGGCAGCTGTTGGACGCCGGCGTGGAGGCGGGCGAGGTCGACGTGCAGCCGTGGGGCACCTTCGTCCACTTCACCGATCCGGACGGCAACCGCTGGTCGTTGCAGGCCATCGACCGACGGCCTAACGGCTGACCCGAGCGGGCACGGCGCGGTAGGCGGCCACCTCGAGCACCCTGACCCGGTCGGGGCCCGGCAGCAGCGCCGGGTCCTCACCGGGCAGCAGCACCGAGGTTCGAATCGCCGTCGTCACCCGCTGCAGCGCTTCCCTCGAGGTCGCGATGTGCAGTACCGCCATGGCGCGGTCGGCCGGGTGCCACAGGACCAGGGTGCGGACGAGACCGGGTACGGCTTGCAGCGCCGGCCCGATCCGCTGGGCGCCGGCCAGCCGGGTGGCGT
Organism: Actinoplanes sp. NPDC051633; assembly: GCF_040681735.1. Lineage (NCBI taxonomy): Bacteria > Bacillati > Actinomycetota > Actinomycetes > Micromonosporales > Micromonosporaceae > Actinoplanes > Actinoplanes sp. NPDC051633. The sequence continues at coordinate 1,023 of NZ_JBFAZH010001603.1, forward strand.
CCAGGCGTTCCGGGGTGAGCGGCCCGTCGAACTGGTCAAGATAGGCGACGGCGGGCTCCTCACCAGCGGCGGCTCCGGCCAGGTCGGCGTCCACCTCGTAGACCGCGTCGTGGGCGAGGGCGATCGGGCGGGGCCCCAGGCTCGCCGCCGTACGCTCGGCGGCCAGCTCGGCGTCCTCACGTGACTCCCACAGGGTCACCATCGCGCCGCCCTGGTCGTCGGCGAGCATGAGGATTCCGGCGTAGCCCGGATGGGATGCGATCGTGTCGGTGAGCATCGGGACGACGCTGTCGTCGGGCGGCAGGGTCTCGGTGGTCTGCAGTCGTGCGTACATGTGTGGTCACCTCCGGTTTCTGGTGCCACCATCGTCGGCGGTGGGCGCCGGGCAAGG
>NZ_JBFAZH010001604.1:0-1412 GCF_040681735.1 Actinoplanes sp. NPDC051633
GACCGGTCGGCGCGGCCCACGGGTCCTGGGGCGGCATGTCGAGCGTCCGCTCCGGCCACTGCGGTTGCTCCGGCATCGTTGGATCCTCCCGGTCGTCGGGCAGGCCTGCTGGCCCCGCCGTCTTCGAGAGTAACGACGGCGCAAATCGCTCGACCACGCCTGCCCGGTCCGTTACACAGATGCCATGGACTCCCCCATCGATCTCCGAACGGCCTCCGCCGACGACTGGGAGGCGATCTCCCGGCTCCTCGGTCACGTCTTCCACGACGCCCACGAGGAGCTGCAACGGGAGATCGAGGGTTCGGTCTTCGAGCCGGAGCGCGGGCTGGTCGCCACCGACGGCGACCTCGTGGTGGGGCACGCGGCGGCGTACAGCCGGGAGATCACGGTGCCCGGCGCGATCCTGCCGGCCGCGCACGTCACCCTTGTGGGGGTCGCGCCGACGCACCGGCGTCGCGGGCTGCTCACCCGGATGATGCGCCGGCAGCTCACCGAGATGGCCGAGGCGGGGCGCGAGCCGATCGCGGTGCTGTGGGCCAGCGAGACCAAGATCTATCCGAGGTACGGGTACGGCATGGCCGCCCAGCGGTTGCGGGCCGACGCGATGACCCGGGAGCTCCAGCTGACCGTTCCCGTGCCGGCCGAGCCGGCCGGACGCCTGCGCCTCGCCGAGCCGGAGGCCGCGATCGCCGACCTGTCCAAGGTCTACGAGCAGGTCCGGCCGGAGCGCACCGGGTGGTCGTCGCGGGACGACCGGTGGTGGCGGTTCGTGCTGGCCGACAAGCCGGCGCTCCGCGACGGGGCGACCGAGCTGCACGCGGTGGTGCACGACACCGACCAGGGCCCGACCGGCTACGCCCTGTGGCGTACCAGGAGCAAGTGGGACCGGCACGGCCCGGACGGCACCGCCCTCATCCGCGAGGTCGTGGCGGCCGACCCGGAGACGTACGCGACGCTGTGGCGCTTCCTGCTCTCCGTCGACCTGACTCGGCACGCGGAGGCCGACTACCTGGCGATGGACGACCCGCTGATGCACATGGTCGACGAGCCGCGCCGCCTCGGCCTCGAGGTACGCGACGCCCTCTGGGTCCGCATCGTCGACCTGCCCGCCGCCCTGACCGCCCGCCAGTACGCGACCCCGATCGACCTAGTCCTGGACGTGACCGACCCGCTGTTGCCCGCCAACGCCGGCCGCTGGCGCCTCACCGGCGGCCCGGACGGCAGCTCCTGCACCCCGACGACCGACCCGGCCGATCTGGCCTGCACGGTGCTCGAGCTGGGCGCGGCCTACCTCGGCGGGCCGACGTTGGCGGCGCTGGGCGCGGCCGGGCGGATCCGCGAGCTCACCCCGGGCGCGCTGCACCGGGCGTCGGCGGCCTTCGGCTGGCACCGCCTGCCCAATCCCACCGAAG
>NZ_JBFAZH010001605.1:0-1412 GCF_040681735.1 Actinoplanes sp. NPDC051633
GGGGGGGCGCTGTGGAGCCCGCCGGAGGGCGGGCACGCGCCGCGGCCGTGGTGCCCGCGGGGCTAGCTGGTGTTAACCTTGAGCGGGCCGGGCCCGCAGTCGCACGAGCTGCTGCGGGCCGTCGAGCCGGAGCGGCTGTGGGCCTTCGGCGGCGACGGCCCGGCCTGGGCCGACGAGGAGCACGAGGTGCGGCGCTGGTGCCGGCTGCTGGAGTTCTACGGCGTGCCGGCCGACCCCGCCGACCTCGGCCTGGCCGTCCCGCCGGTGCCGGTGGAGGCGGGCCTGACCATCGTGCATCCGGGCGCGAAGTCACCCTCCCGCCGGTGGCCACCCGACCGGTTCGCGGCCGTCGCGCGCGCCCTCACCCGGGACGGGCACCGCGTGGTCGTCACCGGCTCGGCGGGGGAGCGCGACCTGGCGGCGCGCGTGGCGCGGGACGCCGGCCTAGCCGATCAATCCGTGCTGGCGGGCCGCACCGGGCTGGCCGAGCTGGCCGCCCTGGTCGCGCACGCCCGCCTGCTGATCAGCGGGGACACCGGCATCGCGCACCTGGCCACCGCTTACCGCACCCCGTCGGTGGTGCTCTTCGGCCCGGTGCCACCGCGCCGCTGGGGGCCGCCCGCGGACCGCCCGTCGCACGTCGCGATCTGGCACGGCACCTCGGCCGAGCGCGGCGACCTGATGACGCCCGGTGTGCACCCCGCCCTCGACAAGGTCACCGTGGACGAGGTCCTGAAGGCGATCAAAAGCGAAGCGTAAGCGGGCTCCGGCAGAGTTGTGGCTGTCACCGAGAGAGACCACTGAAAACCGGGAGAATCCGATGCGTAAGCTGATCAACTCGACGTACATCACCCTCGACGGCGTGATCGAGAACCCCATGTGGACCGTGCCGTACTTCGACGACGAGGCCTCCGCCTACGCCGGCACGCTCACCGGCGGCGCCGACGCGCTGCTGCTGGGCCGCAAGACCTACGAGGGCTTCGCCGCCGCCTGGCCGACCCGGGACGAGAGCGACCCGAGCACCGGCGCGGCGTACTTCAACAACGTCAAGAAGTGGGTCGCCTCGCGCACCCTGACCGACCCGCAGTGGCGCAACAGCGAGGTGCTGCAGGGGGATCTGGTCGCCGAGGTCGGCAAGCTGAAGGCGCAGGACGGCAAGAACATCATCCAGTACGGGTACGGATCGGTCACCCAGCAGCTGGTCGAGGCCGGCCTGGTGGACGAGGTGCACTTCTGGATCCACCCGGTGCTGGTGGGTGAGCCGTCACTGACCTCGCCGCTGAGCGATGCCGCGGCGAGCTTCGAGCTGATCGGCACGAAGGTGTTCGGCAGCGGGACCATCGTCGCGACGTACCGGCCGAAGGCGGCCTGACAGACGCGGTCCGGGGGCGGAGAAGGGGCATGACTCCGCC
>NZ_JBFAZH010001606.1:0-1409 GCF_040681735.1 Actinoplanes sp. NPDC051633
CGCCACGGACCATCTCGGTTCAGTGACCGCGATGAGTCTCTATCCATTCATCAGCCGCTCGTTCACCGCCTGGGAACAACGGCCTGTTTTGAAGGCTCACGTCACGGAGCCGGTCGTGCTTCGAACGGGTCCCCCGTGGCTCGACGCGGAACTTCTTCGCATGCTGCCAGAGCACTTCCCGCGCGCCGACCACCATCTGCGTCTAAGTCCCGCACACGAGGGAGAAGGCCGCCCGCTCCCGCCAGGTCAGCCCGGCTCATTTCAGCAGCAGCAGTTCGACTACCTCGGCCGGCTTCGCAACGCCGGGCTTGTCACCGCCGACGACGGCCGTGATCATTACTGGGTGGCGATGGACAGCGGCACAGTCTCCCTGACGCAACTCGGACGTTACTTCTGGCAGCTGGCGAGCCGGAGGGTGCTATGACCCGGGTCGGCTGCACCGGGCACCAAGGGATCACCGCGTCGACACGCCGGGCCGTGTCCGCTGCCATCGCGCAGACGCTTGCCGACCTTGAGAATGGACTTGAGGGACTCTCCAGCCTAGCCGAAGGAAGCGACCAGGTATTCGCACTGGCCGTTCTGGCCGCCGGCGGCAAGTTGCACGTCGTGATCCCTAGTCGCGGGTACGAAGAAACCTTCGCCGCAGACATTCCCCGAGCGACTTACCGGGCCTTGGTCGCCCTGGCCCAGCAACACACCACGCTGCCTTTCACCGAACCAGGCGAGGACGCTTACCTGGCTGCTGGCCAGCACATCGTCGACCACAGCGACGTCCTGCTCGCGGTCTGGGATGGACAGGATGCGGCGGGAAAGGGCGGCACCGGCGACGTCGTCGCATATGCATATGACCGGGGTTTAGATGTGCGGGTCATCTGGCCCAGAAATGCTCGCCGCTCCGCCTGACTGGCTCAATCGAGGCTGCGCACACTCGGCTGCATCCGCTCGGCGCTCCCGGCGCCGCCGCAATGCCTACCTCACTCGATATCAGTGCCTGGCGGGATCTGCATCTCCGCCTCACGGTGTGTGTTGATTTCTACGGGATCGCTCGGCAGGTCTGTGTGGGTGATGTCTAGGCGGCGGAGGTTGCGCGCCGCGATGATGGTCATCTGCACGGACAGGCAGTGTGTCTTGCCGTCGGTAGTTGTCAACGTGAGCGGTCCGGTGAGGAGCAGTTCCCGCTTGTCGTAGTCCACTGTGCCGGCCGTCGAGGCGAGAAGTGTTCCTTGAACATAAGCTCCGTCCTCTTGTAGGGCTCCGACGATGGTGCGGCCTTCCTTGTTTGCCTTGTACTCATCAAGTGCCGTATGCCAGGTCGAAACCTCCCGGATGTCACTTGCACGGTGGCCGAAAAGAGTTCGCACAACTTTGGCTTGGCCTGCTCGGTGAAGCCCCCGAACCAGTCGCGGATC
>NZ_JBFAZH010001607.1:0-1404 GCF_040681735.1 Actinoplanes sp. NPDC051633
GTAGCCGGTGCGCCAGTAGTCAGCGACCTCCTGCAGGTACCCGACGGGAACTCCGCGACTCCAACCGACCCCGGGCAGCTCTGCCGGCCATCGGGTGTTGGCCAGACGAGCCTTCAGGTCGTCGAGCTGCGGCTGCGGGATATCGATACGGAACGGGCGGACGCCCGGTTGGCTGTTCGTCATGCAGCGCACGCTAGGGCTCGGTCAGGTCAGTTCCTGTCCTAAGGCCACCGCGATGCGGGCTGCTTCGATCCGCTGGAATGAGTCATTCGTTCGCGGGTACGCGGCCGCATGTTCAAGACCGGCGCGGCCCGAGAAGCTGGACGTCCACTGTCATATCACGCCCGAAGCGGGCCACTGAGTCCGCTTCTCGAGAGGCTCCGCACCGAAGTGTCGATGCCGCGCATCTGGCTGGCAGGCCGTGCGCAGTCGGTACTGCCTCGCCTACGCCCTTTCAACAAGCCGGCCGGAAAACCACAGGCGAGCCGGGTGCTCGGCACGTTGTCCATGGTCTCGGCCGTCGATCTAATGGCGTCGGAGGCGAATCTCAACGCGCTGCGATGGATCGGGAAACCGGTGCTCGCACCGTCGATGATCGCGTACCTGCTCCGCGCCGGGCGACGCGACCTGGTGACCGTCTCGCTGATCTTCGCCTGGGCCGCCGACCTGGCCATGCTGGCGCCCGGCAAGGCGGGGTTGCTCGCCGGGATGGGGTTGTTCCTCGCGACACAACTCTGTCTGCTGTCAGCGTTCCTGCGGCGATCACGGCCACGATGGCCGGTGTACCTGGCCGGCGGTGTGCTGTGGCTGGCGGCCAACGCGCTGCTGTGGGGGCGCGTCGACGACCTGCGCCTGCCCATCCTCGTCTACAGCCTCGCGTTGACCGCGATGGCCGCCGCAGCCACCGACCACGGCCCGCGCGTCGCGACCGGCGGCCTGCTCTTCTTCGTCTCCGACCTACTGATCGGCCTGCGCCTGGCCGGCCTGGCGGCTCCGGCACTCGACCTGCTGGTGATGGCCACCTACGTCGCCGCCCTGGCCCTCATAACCATGGGCTGGGCAGCCGGCCCGACTGCCTCTGGCCGGTTGGAAACCCGTTTCGTCGCAGGCCCCTGACGAATAGGCTCGCGCCCATGATCGACGGCGACTGGAGGGATGGCGGGTTCAGGCAGCGTCGGCCCTCCGTGGAGACTCTCGCCTGGGTCGCGGCGTCGATGGGTCGGGGCAGTCGCATCGTTGGCTATCGCCGATTGACCGGTGGCGTCTGCTCCGCCGTGCATCGGCTGACCGTCGAGCGACGTGGAATGCGAAAGTTTATCACGCTTATAAGCAATATAAATTAACTAAAGAAATGTAATTTTGATTATGTAATAAGTTTTGGTACTAAAAAAGGCTTGATCTGAT
>NZ_JBFAZH010001608.1:0-1404 GCF_040681735.1 Actinoplanes sp. NPDC051633
CGGCCGCTGCCGGTCCGGGCTCGCGGTCGGGGGCGCAGGCGACCGCGCCGGCGGCGAGGGCCGCGGCGGCGAGAAGTCGTACGGCTCGCATGACACTTTCGACGGTACGAGGTGCGGACGGGTTCCGGGAAGCCCGCCGCGGCGGGCTTCCCGGAAACGGATGGTCACAGCAGGAGCAATGGTGTCTTCCAGATGCCTCGGCCGTGGGTGGCCGCGTAGAGGAAGCCGTCGGCGCTGACGTGCAGGTCGAACGCGGTTGTCAGCGGCAGCGAGATGGGGGTCTCGCCCGGTCTCGGTCCGACCCGCCGCCACTTGATCGTGTCGGGGGTGGCCCGCCGGTCAGCGACGAGCACACCCAGGTCGGTGCCGACGACGAGCCTGTTGCCGACGACCACCACGTCGGTGGCCGGCACGTCCGGGAACCCGACCGAGAGGTCGGTCCAGGCCACCGACACGCCGGTCGCGGTCCGGCTGAGCTTGCCCCGGTAGACGTGTTTGACCCCGGCACCCGGGCCTTCGATGAACCGCCGGTTGAACCCGTTGAAGATCAGGTAGATCGTCGAGTTGGTCCGGTCGTACGGGTCGAAGATGACGTTGTTGGGATAGCGGTTCGGAAGCCCGGTCAGGTCGAGCTCGGTCCACGCGCCGCCCCAGTTGGTGGCGACGCCGCGGGTGAACCCTGCGCTGTTGCAGTTCGACTGCCCACACCACGACGCGATGTAGGTGTCCCTGGCCGGGTCGGCCGGAGCGGCCGGGTCGGCCACGCCGTCCATCCCGACGATCAGCCGCTGCCCGGCCGTGTCGAGCGTGTACTGCGGCTTCCATCCGTTGTCGTCCTCGGCCGCCGCCTGGGCCGCGGTGTAGCTGAAGCCGTAGTCGTGGCGCCAGAACGTGTTGCCTCCGGCGATCCAGCGCTCGCTCGACCCGTCACCGATGTTCCTCGACCCACGCACCACCCGAAACGGGGCCGTGAACCGGGCATTGACGTCCGGCACGGTCACATCGAAGATCAATCCCGGCTGCCCCTGGCTGACCCCGCAGTTCTTGGTCAACCACAGCACCAAGAACGTGTACTCGTTGAGGATCTGGCAACCGTTGCGCGGGTTGACGATGATGTCCCCGCCGTCGCCGCCGAACGGGCTGACCTGCTTACGCGCTCCGGCCCGCAGCAGCGAGCCGCCGTTGTCCTGCAGACCGCCGGCGACCAGGAAGCCCCTGCGGTCGGGATCGCGACCGGTGCCGGCCGAGTAGTACTGCAAGGTGCGCAGGCCGGCGTTGTGGTTGGCCCAGTCCGTGGCGTGTCCGGCCGCGTCCTCGCTGCTGCGGGCCGGGTCGACCGGACGCGTGTAGACGCCGCCGTCGTTACCGATGAACACTGTGCTGCCGGCGATGGCGATCGAGTGC
>NZ_JBFAZH010001609.1:0-1404 GCF_040681735.1 Actinoplanes sp. NPDC051633
GGAAACGAACTGCCGATGCTCGCTGGAGCGTCGTCCGGCTTGCTGGATGACGAGGACGTGACGCGGGTTGGTGAGCTGATCGGTCCCGGCGCCGTCGCTGCAATCCTCGTGTACGAAAGCACCTGGGTGACCTCGATGGCCGTCCACTCGGGACGGGACGAGGCGAAGCTCATCTCCATGGGTCAGATCACCATGGCCGATCTGGACGCCGTGCTGACCCCCGCAACCACGACGTAGGTCACCGGTCTGCGCCAGGAGGAGGACCCATGGGACTGCTGAGGACGGCCGCTCGCACCGCAGTGGTCGCCGGAACGGCGACCAGGGTGCACGGGGCGGTCGCCGCCCGCCAACGGCACCGGTGGGCGCAACAGGCCGCCGGCTCGCCGCCAGAACCACCGCCGGGCCCGCCGCCGCAGAGCCCGAGCCAGGACACCGCCACTGTGATCGCGCACCTCAAACAACTTGGGGAGCTGCGTGACGCCGGGGTGCTCACCACCGCTGAGTTCCAGGCAGAAAAAGACCGCATCCTGTACGGCTGACCAGCACAGGGCCTTGATCGATTGCAACGGAGGACCTCATGTCCGACCTCATCATCATCGGGTACGACGACCACGACACCGCCAAGAAGGCTTTCGAACGCGTCATCGAGCTGCACAACGACCACGTCGTCGATTGCACCGGCCTGGCCGTGGTGACGGTGGACGACGACGGTAAGAGCCACGTCGACACGCCTGGGAAGTTGGTATCCGGCTCCGCTGCCTCCGGCGCGCTCTGGGGCGGGCTGTTCGGACTTCTGGTTCTCGCTCCGGCCGCCGGCGCTGTGATCGGCGGCGCCATGGGTGCGGTGATCGGCCGTCTCAGCAAGTCCGGCATCAACGAATCGTTCCGCCAGCGAGTTCACGGGATGCTCGCCCCCGGCAAGGCGGCCGTCGTGGTGATGAGCAGCAGGCGTACCGAAGACAAGTTCGCCGAGAGCATGCGGCCGTTCGGTGGAGAGGTGCTGCAGACGTCGCTGTCCCACGAGCAGGAGAAGGAACTGGCGGAGGAACTCACCGCCTGACCGGTCTGACGCGGCCATCCATTCCCGTGGAGGTGGCGCGCGCTCGTGCGACCTCCTGGAGGGCTCATCATGCGAATCACAGCGGGGCGGGCGGCGATCGCCGCGGTCGTGCTCGCCCTGGTTTCCGGTGTCACCGGCGGCTTCATCGGCGCGCGGTGGTCGTCTTCCGACAACGGGTCTGCCTCCGGCTCCGCGGTCAACGCCGGTGCGATCGAGGGCGACCCGACGTGCGATGTGACCGAGGTGGCGGCGCGGGTATTCCCGTCCCTGGTCACGGTCAACGTCCGGCGCGGCGAGGTCGCCGGTTCCGGATCCGGATCGGTGCTGGACTCCGACGGCAACAT